>CAZEPA010000398.1:0-4598 GCA_964513955.1 uncultured Anaerolineae bacterium
GCCGCCGCCGCTGAGCAGACAGAAGACCAAGTCGTCAGGGGTCGCCTGGCGCAGCAGGTCCAACGCCGCCTGACCGGCCAGTACACTGCCAGCCGAGGGCAGCGGATGTCCCGCGGCCATCAGGCGCAGGCCGCGCGACCGCGTCCACGCGGGCGCCGCGTGGACCAGGGGCTCCGGCGCCACGATCAGACCAGCCGCCAATTTGGCGTCGGCCCACGGCCCCAGGCCAGCGATCAGCGCCTCGGCCATGCGCAGGCTGGCTTTGCCCGCGCTGAGCAGAAAAAGCCGCGCCGGGACGCGCAGATCGTAGCGTTGATCTCCGAGGGCGAGGACTGGCCCATCGCAGCGGATATGGCGCGCCACGGCGGCCGCCGGGTCCGCCGCGTGCAGTGCGGCGCGCTGCAGTTCAACGGCGGCCGCGCGAGCCGCTTCCCATCTGCTTGACATTTGATCCTCGGCTGTGGCGCGGTAGAGGCGCCTGTTCACGAGCCAGCGGCTTGTGTTATAGCGTGCCTTCGATGATCTCCGCGGGCACCCGCGTCATGCCCAGGCTCTGCGCTGCGCGCAGGCGATAGAGACCATCCACCAGCGCGTATCCGTAGCGCGACCGCCGAACCTGCAAAGGCAGTTGAATCCCCTGTCGGCGTATGCGCTCGATGGTCTTGTTGAGCTTGTCAGGATTGAGGATCACGGAATGCTGCGCCGGCGTGAGGTGAATCAGCCCAGGCGCCAACTGCAAGACGTTGCCCGCCGGTTTGACTGGCGTCGGCGCGATGGGCCGCGGGGCGATAATGCGCAAATGAAAACCAGTTTGTTGAGCAAACGTATCCACCAGGCGCGCCTGCGCCTCTGGCGTCAGGGGCGCGGCCAGTGTCACACTCACGTCCTGGCTCTCTGGGAAAATACTGGGCCTCTTGAGGACGGCAAGTTGCTCACGTTCCAAGAGAAGGCGCGCGGCTTCCAGGATGGCGCCCTGGTTTGGCTGCGGGTTGATCGTCAGCTTCCAGCCGATGCGCGTCTGCATCTCGCCGATTTGCGCTTGATAACGCTCGCCCACCGCCGCGGAGATGAAGGAAAGCAAAATATCGTCGCCGCGCAGCCCCACACGGTAAAGCGTGCTGTCAGCCAACGCCGCGCGAATCGCCGCATAGGCGGCGTTGATTTCCCAGGGCGCGGAGGCGCGGCCATCAGGCAGATTGGCGGCCGGCGGCGCGGCCGCTTCTACGGGCGCGGTCAAGCTCACGTCCAACTGATAGCCGGACATCTCCGCGAAGCGGGCGGCCAGGACTTCGGCGAGCTCAGTCGAGTCATTCGCGGTCGCGCTGGCGCCCGCGGTCGTCGGGGCCACGGTCACCGCCACGCGGCGCTGTTCGCGGTGGATAGATGGCGGCCCTTTGACGACCTTCCAGCCGGCCGGCAGCAGCTCGCTCGCCAACGTCGCAAGCGCGCCCTGCTGAGCTTCAGGCGCCACTTCAACCACCCATCCGGACCCTTTTTCAACAGCGGCGATCAGCTCGGCATACGCCGCCTGCGCCACATCAGGAAAATCAAACGTCAGCACCAAGACGTGCTCAGCCAGGCGATAGCCAGTCTTGCGCAAACGCGCCGTGGGCGGGAACTGCTGGCGCGCAAAAACCAGGGCTTGATTTGGCTCCATGGTGACTGCCTGCGGCGTGCGGGGCAGTTTGGCAGCCAACTGCGCCGCCAGGCCCGTCGGCGGTTCATCGCCTGGCCCCAACAGGCCCACCACCTCTTCCGGCCAGATCGTGATGAGGCCGCGGTCATCGTCCCAACGCGGCTGGTCATCCGGCAGGGCCGTCGCCTGCAGATGATCGGGCGCCCAACCGACGCAGCGCACCACGGCCGGCTGGCCGTCTGGCGCCTTGACCAACAGCCATTGACCGGCCGCGTCGGCATACCGGGCCATCTGCTCCCGACGGCGCTCGCCCAACTGCACCTGGCCGGCCGGCCGTACGCGGAAGACATCGGCGCGCTGCGGATCAGCCCCGAAGTACAGGCTGTCCTGGGCCAGCGCGGCGCGCAGGGTCTGCAGGTGTTGCGGCGCGGGCTTGTCGCCCCACCAGGCCATCGCCAGTTCGGTCAGCGTCAAATAAGCCGGCTCTGCATCGCTGACAACCTGGTTCACCCCTTCCCACAGGCGGCGCAGGTGCAGCGGGCGATCGGCGCCGATGCCGCGCAGCGCCGCGACCGGCAGCGAGGCCGTAAACCGTAGATCGAAAGCTTGACCAGCGCGCGGTAAGTGCACGAGGCGGCCGCGGCTTTGCAGCGCGTTGGCCAGGCTGCACCGCGCGGCCTCATCCCCATGCACCAGAAAAACCTGCGCCGGATCGAGCGTTTCCACCAGGCTGACCAACTGGGCTTCGTCAGCGTGCGCCGACAGGGAGTAGGTTGCGAGCCGGCAGCGCACTTCCAACCGGTCTTGACGCAGCTGCAGGATGCCGTGCCCGCGCGCGGCAATTTCCTGCATGCGGCGCCCGGGCGACTCTTCGTCCTGGTAGCCGGTGAACAAAATGGCATGCTGCGGTTGTCGGGCCAGGCCGCGCGCGTAGTGCAGCGACGGCCCGCCGGCCAACATGCCAGAACTCGCCACGATCACCAGCGGCTCTGGCTGCCAGAGAAGCTCGTTGCGCTGCGCGCTGCGCTCAATGGGGCGAATGGTTTCGTCATCGAAGAACTGGGCGTCACGCGCCTGCAGGGCCGCCGGCAGCGCCTCGGGGAGGCTGGAATACGCTCGACAGACCGCACGCACCATGCCATCAGCCCAGATGGGGATCGGCGGCAGCTCTCCGCGACGCTGGAATTCGCCCAGGGTCAGTAGAATTTCTTGCGCGCGGCCCAGGGCAAAAGCCGGGATCAGCACCTTGCCGCCCGTCGCGATCACCTCATTGATCGTCGCCACCAGGCGGCGCTCTTCCGCGGCGCGGTTCGCGTGCAAGCGGCCGCCATAGGTGCTCTCGATGATGATGACGTCTGGCGCGAACGCGGGAGGCCGGGCGCCGTCCACAGTGCGCTGCGGGGAGATAGAAATGTCGCCGGTAATCAGCACGCGACCCTCATCGCTCTCCAGGCCGATCATGGCCGCGCCCGCAATGTGACCGGCGGGGAAGAAGGTCGCCGCCAGGCCAGGCGCCAGGGAGACGCGTTGACGAAATGCAACCGGCGCAAAAGCCGCCAGTAGGCGGTTCACTGCCACGTCGTCGAAGAGGGGCAGTTCGCCCTCCTGATCCAGCCGCGACTGCATGATACGCCGGGCGTCCTGCTGCAGCACGCGCGTCAGCTCGATGGTCATCGGCGTCGCGTAAACCGGCGCCTGTGGGTACCGCTCGCACACCAACGCCAACGCGCCGGTATGATCGGTGTGCGCATGAGTGACCAGGATCGCATCAATGCCGCCGGCGCGCTCAATCTGGCTGAGATCGGGCAGTTGATCGCCCGCCAGATCCCAATGCGTCTTGGGCGAAGGGCGAATGCCGGCATCAATCAGCAGCCGCCGGCCGCCGATCTCCATCAGAATACTGCTGGCGCCCACTTCATCGGCGCCGCCCAAAAAAGAGATGTTCATGATGCTACAGCTTGATGATGTAGGCGGTTTGCGGCGCCAGTGCGGGCAAGGGGCGGTAATCGTTGAAGCTGCCGTCGTCTGTCAACGCCGGCGCGGGCAGCAAGGTCTTAGTGAGCAAATCAACCGGGCTTAACGCGCCGCGCAGCGCGCTCGGCCCTAGCGCCAGTTGATAATCACCGATAGCCACATCGTCCAGGTTGATGACCACCAGGATGTTTTCGTGGGCGCTGTGACGCAGAAATGCGTAGACTCTGCTGTTGCCAGGGTTGAGTTTGGTGTAGTCGCCCACGCGCAGGGCTTCGTGATCGCTGCGCAGGTGAATCAGCGTACGGTAATAAGCCAGCAGGGAATCATCGGCCGCGCTCTCCGTCTCCACATTACTCGCAGGATAGTTCGGCTTGACTGCGATCCACGGCTTGGCCGCGCTGAAACCGGCATTGTCGCCCGCGGTCCACTGCATCGGCGTCCGGATCTGCTCATCGGGTTTGGCGCCAATCATGCCGATTTCCTCGCCATAATAGAGGAAAGGCGCGCCCGGCGCCGTAAGCAACAGGGCCGCGGCCATGCGCGCTTTCGCCACGTCATCGCCCAGCACGCTCATCACCCGGTCTTGATCGTGGTTGGTGAGGAAGGGGGCAAACTGATTCGGCGGGTAGGCCTTCCAGACCGCGTTCTGAATCGTGCCCACCGACGCGCCAAAGCGGTTGCGTGCCGCATCCACCATCGCGCCCGCCAAATCGAACTCGAAGTTTATGTCGAGTTCGCCATTCTTGACATACTCGGCCGCCTCTTTCGTGGCGGTCCACACCTCACCCACCAACAGGGCCTGGGGGTTGATCGCCTTCACCGCGGCGTCGTAACGCTTCCACCACTGGTGAGTTTCCGGCGTGCTGGCCTGTTTCTCCTCATCCTCCAAGATATAGCGCGCGGCATCCAGCCGAAAGCCGTCAACGCCCATCTCTTGCAGCCAGAACGCGCTGACTTTGTCCATCTCCGCGACCACTTCGGAATTACG
>CAZEPA010000399.1:0-4577 GCA_964513955.1 uncultured Anaerolineae bacterium
CGTCCAGTCTCAATCAGGCGGACGCAGATCAACGCAGATGCGCGCAGATTTGTTGATCATCGGGCAAGCCGAAATCGCTCTCGAGGGCGCGCGATCCTTTTGCGGCGAGCCTTCGCAAGGTTGGCTGCTCGCGCAGTGCAACCCTCGCAGGGGTGCGTGGACATCACCATGTCAGCCCATGACGACGTTGCGTGCCTCTGAGTGCGTTGCCCGATTGCAGCCCTGCGAGGGGGCTTGCTCATTGGGCGCGGCGGATGCGCTCGATTTCACGTACGAGGCGCTCAAACCACGGCCGCGCTTTGCTTAGGTCACGATTGCGCGCCATGTCTTCCAGGTGCGCACAGAGGTAGGTCACCCGGTGCGCACCGAAGCTGCCGCCGGTGCCTTTCAGGTTGTGAGCCGCGGTCTGGACTGCTGCGGCATCTTGGTTCTCCAACCCCACCTGCATGTCGTGTGCATGAGGTGGCAGATCGTCAATGAACTGTTGAATGATGCCTTTGAGCACCTCAGCCTGGCCGGGGGTATCGTCGCAGATGGCCCGCAGCTCGTCCAGCGCCTGGGGATCGAGGGGCGGCGCTTCCATATATTGGCGCACCACGCGTCGCAGCTCTTCGATCTTGAACGGTTTGCTCACGTAGGCGTCCATGCCCGCAGCCAGGCAGCGTTCGCGGTCGCCAGCCAGCGCGCCTGCGGTCAACGCAACAATCGGAACATGCCCGCCGTGGGTAGACTCGAACGCACGTATCTGTTCGGTCGCGGCAAATCCATCCATCTCCGGCATGTGCACATCCATCAAGATCAGATCATACGGTTTGTTCATCGCCGCGCGCACGGCCATCAGTCCATTGGTCATGACGTCGGCCTGATAACCCAAACGGTTGATGATATGAAGAACCAGTTTCTGGTTGACCGGGTTGTCTTCGGCCAGTAGAACGGCTGCGCCCGCCGCTTGTTGTGAAAGGTCAGGGGGCAGCGCGACGGCAAGCGCGCCCTGACTGCCCGGTTTCGGAGGGTCGCCCAGGATGGGGCCATCAGTCGGGTTCACCTCTGCGGGGAATGTGGTTTCAGCCGCCGATTCTGCAACCTGTTTGCTAAAACCGACCGTGAACCAGAAGGTGCTGCCGATAGTTGGTTCGCTTTCCAAACCGAGCCGACCGCCCATCAACCCAACCAACTGTTTGCTGATGGCCAGTCCTAACCCGGTGCCGCCATACTTGCGCGTCGTAGTGCCATCGGCCTGCACAAAACTCTGAAAAATCATTTTCTGCTGTTGGGGGGTGATGCCGATGCCGGTGTCAGAAACCGCAAAGCGTGTGACGACATGCGTCTCGGTTTCTTGTTCGCGCGTCACGCGCACAACGACTTCGCCATGCCCGGTGAATTTGATCGCATTGCTCACCAGGTTGGTCAACACCTGACCCAAACGGATCGGGTCGCCGCGGACATGGGTGACCACGTCGCGATGAATGATGGTGTTCAGTTCCAGGCCTTTGCTGCGCGCCTGTTGGGCCAGAAGCTCAACCACATTTTCCACAACACTTTCTAGGTCGAACTCGATTTGTTCCAAGTCAATTTTGCCCGCTTCGATCTTAGAAAAATCAAGAATGTCATTGATGATCGTAAGGAGCGTTTCCGCGCTGCGCCGCGCCGCGTTGACATAGTCGAGCTGGGTGGGCGTCACCTCGCTCGTGCGCAGGAGGTCTAGCATGCCCATGATGCCGTTCATGGGGGTGCGGATCTCATGGCTCATGTTAGCCACGAACTCACTCTTGAGGCGCGCAGATTCCAAAGCTTTGTCGCGAGCCTGCAGCAGCGCGCGTTCGGCCTGCTCGCGTTCAAGCAGGCGCGCGTACGACTCAGCGACGCTGCGCACGGCGGTGATCTCTTCAGGCAGCCAAGTGCGTTCATAGCGCTGTTCGTCCAAGCCGATGAAACCGGCGAACTGGTTATTGACCGAGAAAACAACAATCAGCACGGCCTGAACACTTTGAGGGCGCACCAGCCTCTGAAGTTCCTCGGGCAAATGTTGGGTCACGGACGCAATCACCATACCGTGTTCTTTCAGAATTTGCTGCCAGGAGGGGATCACTTCTTCTAGCGCAACGTGCTGCAAGCGATCGAGCTCGGGCTGAATACCCGGCGCGCACCACTCATGGGTATTATCAAGCAGGTGATCCTGTGCATGATAGCGGAAAATGTAGGCGCGTGAGGCATCGAGCGTGCTTCCCAAACGGCTTAGCACCTCATTCATCGCATGCACACCGCCGTTCAGCAACAGCTCGGACATCTCGACGTGCGCCGCTGTCAGTTCGAGCAGATGCTGCTGACGGGCAACGGTGCGTTTCTGCTCCGTCACGTCGCGGAAAATACCCCGCGCGGCCAGCAATTGACCCTGCTTACTCGCCGGTGTGACATTGCCCTGCACCATCACGCGGTCACCGTGGCGCGTAACGAACAATGTCTCGATATCCCGCGTCAATTGCCCTTGCGTCGCCGCCTGAAACACCGGCTCACACTGCGCCCATGATTCTGGCGCAACCACATCGCGCAAGCGAAGAGGGGACACAGCATCACGCGTATAATCCAGAGTACGCAGCCAGGCCTCATTGACAAATTGGAATTTGCCGTGGCTGTCTACAATCTGTATGAGATCGGTCGCGTTCTCGAACAAATCACGAAAATGCTGTTCGCTCTCCCGCAGGGCCGTCAGTGAACTCTGCGCCAAGCGGTTGGAGCGCCAATAGCTGAAGACGGTCACAGCGCACAGGGCTAACATGAGCGTCGCCGCCTGAAGCAGGTCGGTCAGGGTGAAAGCGCCCTGCGCGCCGTAGAAAAGCCAGCTTGCGGTGTCAAGTTGCAGCCGCCACTCGATGACGGCCAAGAGGTTGAAGATGGCAAAACAAGTCGCGGTAATAGCGACAAACCAGCGCGGTGGAAGGAATTGGCCGGCCGTCAAGATGGGAATGACGTACAGAAAAATGGCTGGGCTGCGCGCGCCGCCTAGCACATAAATACCCCCGGTGAAAAAGAGCACACTGAGCAACACCAGGATGCTGACGCGCACCTTCTCGAAAGGCTGATCGCGCCCGACCCGCCACATGACTGAATAGGCCAGCATCGTGGCGACCACAATGATCGTGCCCATCAAGAGTTGGCTGTAGTTGTGCAAAATGAGGCCCAGAACGCCCATGATGACATAGATCAGAGCCAGGTTGCCAAACTGAATGACGAAAAAGGCATCCCAGGTAGACTGGTCACTGCTCTCATTTGGCATGAGGTAATGCTCCCTAGCGGCCTGAACCCCATCGGAGGAACGCCCCGGGTTGACTTGAATGGATCATGCGGGGCAAGGGATGAATGAATCCAGTAGCTTATGTAATCAGTTTACCATAGGACAGGGTAGAAGAAAAGCCCACCTCGCTGTTGAGGTGGGCTTTCGCTCCATTCGGGTTGCCGATGGCAGGGTTGGGTCATCGGCAGGGGCTGATGTTAGAAGTCCATACCGCCGCCGCCTTGAGGCGGCATCGCCGGGGCCTTTTCCTTTTCAGGAATGTCGGTAATCAGAGCTTCGGTAGTCAGAATCATGGCGGCGATGGAGGCCGCGTTCTCCAGCCCACCGCGAGTCACCTTGGCCGGGTCAATGATGCCTTCCTTGACCATGTCCACGTAGGTTTCGCTCATCACATTGTAACCAATGCGTGAATTGCCGGCGGCTGCTTGTGCGCGGCGGACACTCTCCACGACCACGGCGCCATCCTGGCCCGCGTTCACAGCGAGTTGACGCATCGGCTCTTCCAGGGCGCGGCGCAGAAGTTTGACGCCAGTCCGCTCATCTTCAAAGTCAGCCGTCATCCCATCCAGTGCGCTGATAGCGTTCAACAGCGCCACACCACCGCCAGGAACAATGCCTTCCTCAACGGCGGCACGGGTCGCGCTCAACGCATCTTCGACGCGATGCTTCTTTTCCTTGAGCTCGACTTCGGTGCCAGCGCCGACGCGGATGATCGCTACACCGCCAGCCAGACGGGCCAGGCGTTCTTGCAGCTTCTCCTTGTCATAGTCGCTGGTGCTCTTGTCAATTTCCGCCCGAATCTGCTCAATGCGGCTCTTGATGTCTGCAGCTTCGCCGGCGCCGCCGACGATCGTGGTGTCATCTTTGGTCGAGACAACCTTGTCCGCGCGGCCGAGGTCCGCCAGTTGCGTGGTTTCCAGCTTGCGGCCCAGCTCTTCCGTAATCACACTGCCGCCCGTCAACGCGGCGATGTCTTGCAGCATAGCCTTGCGGCGATCGCCGAAGCCCGGGGCCTTGATGCCGATAATGTTGAATATGCCGCGCAGCTTGTTCAGCACCAGGGTTGCCAATGCTTCGCCGTCCACGTCTTCAGCAATAATCACGAGTTCGCGACGACCGAGCTGAACGATCTTCTCCAGCACGGGCACGATATCGGCGGCCGCAGAAATTTTCTTGTCTGTAATCAAAATGTAGGGGTTTTCCAGCACCGCTTCCATGCGCTCAGCGTTGGTGATGAAATAGGCGCTGATGTAGCCGCGGTCGAACTGCATCCCTTCCACGTACT
>CAZEPA010000400.1:0-4564 GCA_964513955.1 uncultured Anaerolineae bacterium
CGGGTCGCGCAGCAACCATTCGTCGCTTGGGTAGTCGGCCTGGCTGACGCTGCCGGCGGCCGAGTATGATCATGATACCGGCGGCTGCGCCGTGACCGGCGGCTATGTTTACCGCGGCGCGGCCATGCCTGAGCTGGAAGGCGTTTACTTCTACGGCGACTATTGCAGCGGTTACATCTGGGCGCTGCGCGCCAACAGCAGCGGCGGGCAGGTTCCCGTGCGCGTGTTCGCCAGCGATCTCAGCATCAGCTCGTTTGGCGAAGATGAGGCCGGCGAGTTGTACGTGGCCGACCTCGGCAAGGGGACGATCTTCCGGCTCGTCAAGCCGTGAAATTACGCACCGTGTCCCGTAGGGGCAGCTGACCTTAGCCTGTTATCCAAGATCGCGCCATCTGTGTCCGTCCCGTGGGGACGGTTGAATTCATCCCCCACGGTTGCGGTATCGGCAGGGGATACGCCGGGGGACGCCCTCATTCAATCGTCCCTATGGGACGACGGCCGCGGGGCCGTCACCGATCTCAGGGCAAGGCGTCCCTACGGGACGGCGGACGCGACGTTGCCAAAAATCGAGCGCCGCTTCAAGTGGCGGTCGGCGGCTGGAAAAGCGAGAAGCATGCTCAAGCCAGGCCATGTACGGCGACTTCTCGCGTACTCCCGCAATCTTTAGTCTTCAATCTTGAATCTGCCATTTGCTATCCAACCCTCACATCAGCGGCAGGTTCAGATAGCCATCCGGGATGAAGAGGCTGCCCTGGGTAGTGCCTTGCGGGGCTAACTGCGCCAGCTGCCTGTTCAACTCAAAGGCTGAGCGCGCGCCAGCCAGGGTGTCGCTGAACGCGGCGGCGATGCGCGTCACCTGCGCGGCCGTTTCGTGCACGAACTCCAGGCGCCAGTGCTGGATGCCGGCCTGACGCCAGCTTTCCAGGTGTTGGCTGGCTTCCTGCGCCTCCGCGCCGAACACCGTGTTGCGGCAGCCAACATCGGCCATGACCGCATGGCTGCGGCCGGCCACATCGCGCAGCGCCACGCGGTGGGTTTCGCACGGGTGGCCGCAGTCCTTGTAACTCGTGCCGTTGGAGAGAAAACGGCAAAAGACGCAGTGCTCGGTGTGGAAAACCGGCAGATGGTGGTAGGCCACCACTTCGATCTTGTCCGCGCCGATGCCGCGCGCCAGATCAGCCACCTGCGCGGCGTTGAGATCGTGCGTGGGGGTGATGCGCTGCAGACCGCGGCGCAGGAAGGCGTCGGCGGTCAAGACGTTGGCCGCGTTCAGGCTGAAGTCGCCGATCAGCGGCGGATGCGCGGCCCCCTGCAAGGCCATGAGCAGGCCGGTTGAACGCACCAGGATGTCACATTCGAGGCGCAGGAGGAAATTGACGATGCGCTGCTCGTTGGGCTTGAGCACGCGCGGGCTGGCGACGCGGGCGCTGATGCCCGCGGCTTGCACCCGTTCCACGGCCGGCCGCAGACCGTATAGATCGAGATAGTCCAGCGTGATACTGGCCGGCGTCAGGGCCAGCGCGGCATCGAGCTGTTCCGGCGTGCGCTCGAGCAGGTGCAGCTGCGGCGCCAGGCTGCGCGCGGGCGCCGGGCTGATCTGCGCCAGGGCTTCAGCCAGCACAGCCTGCGGATCGTGTATTTCCGGCGCACGCGGCTGCCCCAGGCGTTCGGCCAACCGCTCCACAGCCTGCCGGCGCAGTTGGTTGAGCAAGGAACTGGGCGCAAACGGGCTTCCGCGTCCATCGAGGTGCAGCTCGGCCAGGGAATAAGGCGTTTGACCCAGGCGTCCTAATTGCTCGCGCAAGAAATCATCCGTCAGCGCCCGCTGCTGCGCCGCGGCCAATGGTTCGTCGCTCTGCACGCTGATCGGCATATCGGGTCGGGCCAACAGTGTCCAGGTCATGTGCAACGGCGCGCCTTCGTGCGCGGTGACGTGAACGGCCAGCGGCTGCTTTTGGCGCGGCGCAACTGCCTCGGTGAACGGCCGTGCGGCCTTGTCCAGGTCAGGGTCATGCGTGCGCCAGACCAGGTCGCCGGGCCGGATGCGGGCAAAATCGAGCGCGCCATTGCCGAACTGCACTTCCAGTTGACCGTTGCCCGCGGCGGTGGCCTGATAGACGCGGCCGCCCTCTTCGGGGAGCTCGGGACTGCGCCAGTCGGCGGCGTCGAAAACCACGCCATCGCCAGGCTTCAGCGGCGCCACGGCCGCGTCTGCGGAAGGCGTCAGCAGGATGCGATCGGCCAGCACACGCGCGACGCGGCCCATCAACACCCCGCGGTGGCGCGGCGCACGGCCAGAGACCACGGTCTGGTGGTTGGTGCCAGTGATGAAATGCGCGCCCAGCCCGCGTGAGTAGACCTGTTCCAGCTGCAATTCCTCACGGCGAGTGATGCTGAGCGGCAGGCCCGCCCAGGCTTCGTCCACGGCTTTGCGGTACGCCGCCGTGGTCAGCGCCACGTAGTTGGCGTCCTTGTAACGCCCTTCGATCTTGAGTGCGGCAATGCCAATCTGCACAATCTCCGGCATTTGCTGCAAGGCGTATAGATCGCTCGGCGAGAGCAGATAGCGCGCATCCCCCAGCGGCGTCAGGCGGTCATCCACCAGCAGCTCGTAGGGCAGGCGGCAGGCTTGCGCGCATTGTCCGCGGTTGGCGCTGCGGCCGCCCCAGGCTTCGGATGAAAAGCATTGCCCGGAGTATGAGACGCACAGCGCGCCGTGGACAAACATCTCCAATTCGCAGTCGGTTTGAGCGCGGATTGCGCGCACCTCGTCCAGCGACAGTTCCCGCGCCATCACCACCCGGCTGACCCCAAACTGCTGCGCCAGGCGGATGCCTTCGGCGCTGGTCAGGCTCATCTGCGTGCTGCCGTGAATTTCGAGCTCAGGCGCCATCTGGTGTGCGAGCTGGGCCATGCCCACGTCCTGCACGATGATCGCGTCCGCGCCGGCCTCGATGATGCCGGTCAGGGTTTGCGCAGCCTCGGCCAGCTCGTGATCGAAGATCAGCGTATTGAAGGTGACATAACCCTTGACCGCGCGGCGGTGCAAGGTCGCCATGACCTCTGGCAGCTCGGCCAGGGCAAAGCCGACTTTGGCGCGCGCAGTGAAGTGTTTGAGACCGAAGTAAACGGCATCCGCGCCGGCTTCGATGGCGGCTTGCAGCTGCGGCCAGTAGCCGGCCGGGCTCATGATTTCTGGCTTGACAAGGTGGATTGGTTGGTTCATCGCACGGCCATTGTAGAGGAAAAGAGAGCGATAGGCAAAACATGATTGAGAGCATTACGCCTGGCCGCGACGTCTGCTAAAATGGATGTCATGAATCCAATCACGCAGTTCTTTGTGAACCACATCATCGAGGTCTACTTCTTCTACGGCCTGGCTTTCTTCACGATGGGGCTGGCGCTGGCGCTCTCGGGCCGGCGTACGTCTGAACTGCAGTTTGCGCGCGCCATCGGTCCGCTGGCTGTTTTTGGCCTGCTGCACGGCGCGCACGAATGGGTGGAGATGTTCCAGCAAATCGCCGCCGTGACGGATGGCTATCGGCCGCCGGTCAGCCATGAGATCACGCGCCTCTTGCTCCTGATCGTATCGTTTGTGGCCCTGGACGCCTTCGGCATCGTGCTCTTGCGGCGCGAGGCGCCTAATTGGCGGCGCGTCGCGCAACCGTTGGGCCTACTCGTCGGTGTGTGGGCGCTGAGCGTGCTGATGGTGCAGTTGATTGCCAAACCGACCCTGCCGCAGCTCGTGGCTCTGGCCGATGTGTTGGGACGCTACGTGTTGGCGATGCCGGGCGCGGTCATTGGCGCGTGGGCGATGATGTCGCAGCAGCATGAGTTCCGCGACTACGGCATGCCCCAATTTGGTCGCAACCTGGTGTGGTGCGCCACGGCCCTCTTGCTCTATGGCGTCCTGGGTCAACTTTTCGTGCGCCAAACCGCGCTCTTTCCTTCGACCGTGCTCAACACGGCCTTGTTTTTACGCTGGTTTGGCATGCCGGTGCAGCTCTTCCGTGGGCTGATGGCCGCGTTGTGGGCGTTCTTCATGGTGCGCACGCTGGAGGCCTTCAAGTTGGAGAGCCGTCTGCGCCTGGCCAAAGCCAACGAGGCCCGCTTGCAGGCCTTACACCAGGTGGTCAATGCCCAGGAATCGGAACGCCAACGCGTCGCCCGTGAACTGCACGACGCGACCGGGCAATCACTGACAGCCATTGCTCTCGGCCTGCGGGGCGTGGAAACGGTGCTGGCGACGGGCACGGCCATCCCCGCAACGCTGCTACCGCAGGTTCGTGAGTTGAAGAACTTCAGCACCGATGCCATCGGCGAACTGCGCCAGATCATCGCCGACCTGCGGCCGGCGCTGCTAGACGATATGGGACTGGAAGCCGCGTTGGACTGGTACATTCAAGATTTTCAACGGCGCCATAACGTGCGAACTTTCCTGGATGTGCAGGGCGCGGTCAAACGCCTGCCATCCGAGTATGAAACGGTCCTCTTTCGCATCACGCAAGAAGCGCTGACCAACGTGGCCAAGCACGCGCGCGCCAGCGTCGTCGCAGTCGACGCG
>CAZEPA010000401.1:0-4546 GCA_964513955.1 uncultured Anaerolineae bacterium
AGAACGGCTTGACGGCCACGTTCATGCCCAAGCCGCTCTTTGGCGATAATGGCTCGGGCATGCACTGCCATCAGTCGCTGTGGAACGGCGGCGCTAACGTCTTCTACAACGAGAGCGGTTACGCGCAGTTGTCGGACACGGCCAAGTATTACATCGGCGGTCTGCTGAAGCACGCTGCGGCGCTACTGGCTCTGTGCGCGCCAACCACCAATTCGTACCGTCGCCTGGTGCCCGGGTTCGAGGCGCCAGTCAACCTGGCCTATTCACAGCGCAATCGCTCGGCCATCTGCCGCATCCCGGTCTACTCGTCCAGCCCCAAGGCCAAGCGCGTCGAGTTCCGCGCGCCAGACCCGACCTGCAACCCGTATCTGGCCTTCTCGGCCATGCTGATGGCCGGCCTGGATGGCATTCAGAACCGGATTGATCCAGGCGACCCGATGGATAAGGACCTGTACGAGCTGCCGCCGGAAGAATTGAAGCTGATCAAGCAGGTGCCTGGTTCGCTGGATGACGTGCTGCGCGCGCTGGAAGCCGATCACGAATTCCTGCTGCGCGGCGATGTCTTCACGATGGACCTGTTGGAAGCCTACATCAACTACAAGCGCCAGGTGGAATTGAACCCCGTGCGCATGCGGCCGCATCCGTACGAATTCGTGCTCTACTACGACATCTAAGGATCAGACGCAAGAAGCCAGGTTTCTCTCAAAGACCTGGCTTCTGCAGGCGGTTCTCCCCGCCTTGGGCTGATTGTTACAGGACCCGTTTTACCTTGCTGAGAGGCGCCAGCATGGCTGCAGGCGCCTCTTGTTTTAGCGACTGACTGGAAGGTGCGAAGACGGCCCTCACGGCGGAGTCGTGCCCTACAAGGTGGGGCTGTTGACTTTGCCGAGCCGCCATCCCACCCAGGCAAAGCCAGCAATCAGCAGCAGGCCGGGCCCGATGATCCAAAAGATCAGAAGTGCATACGCGGCCAGGCCCGGCTGCGTTGGATCCACCAGGCCCTCACTGAGCGTTTGCTGCGCAATGACGGCCAGCACGAGGCCCAGGCTGGCGCCGATGGCCGCACGGCCGAGACCCGTGAGATGGTCGTTCAGGGGAATGAAGAAGGCGCCCAAGAGCATTCCGCCCAACAGGCCAATGAACGTCGCAGGTAGAATGCCTAGCACAAAAGCAAACGGCCCGGCGCAGAGGCCAAGAATGGCCGCGCCGGCCAGCGATTCCAACAGCAGGTTGCCCTGGCCGTTGGTCAAGACCAGGCCCAACGCCACAGCCGGGACGGCCAGCATGGCATAAACGGAAGCCAAAACCGCGCCGGCCAGCGCGCCCAGGAGCGCGCCGCGCTTAACCAGGCGCCAGGGCTGCTGCATGGGCGCCATCGTTCAGGCAGCCCGGTTGCGATACAGGTCGCGATCCACCGCAGCCAACATCTGCTCGCTGTCCAGGCGCTGATCGAGAAAACGGTTGATCTGCGCCACGAACGGTTGCGGCGCGGCCACCATCTCGTTGTAGTTGACGTAGAGCACTTCGATGTTGGGCTGGCTGGCCAACCACGCCTCGATCTTCTGCAGGTGTTTCTGGAAGAGACGCGTCAGTTCGGCGTCGTCAATCCGAGCCGGGTCCTCCCCGCGATGGATGAGCATCTTGCGCTGCGAGGCGAGGGTTTCTTCCAGCGCGCGCTGCATGAAAATAACCTTGTAGTGGTGGCCGGGCGGGAGATGTTCGAGCAGCGCGGAAATGATCTTGATCGCTTTCCCTTCGGCTTCGGTCATCCACGCCACATCGCCATCCTTCAGGCGCTTGACCCGCTCTACCTCGAAGTAGCCGCGTGGGTTGTCTGCATCAGCCTGGCGAATCGCGTCGGTCATCGCGGTCAAGCCGCCGGCCGCCAGCATCTGCATCATCATGGAGGTGCCGGAGCGGGGCAGGCCGGAAACAACAGTCACATAAGTAAACGGATGAGCCGATGAAGGCGTTTGATTTGAAATCTGATTGGAATTCATCTTGGGCAGTCCTTTAGTGTGGAAGGTCGCCGCGGAGACGCCGCTGCATAAGCGACGGTCTCCCACCGGTCTCTGGATAAATCCAGATCGGTGTGGCAAACCACTAAGTTGGCGGCATTGTAACACACCCCGCTTGCGACACAAAAAATGCCTCCTGCAAAGCGACTGCTTGCAGGAGGCATCGGCTCTAGCGTCGGGATGTGACAAAATGCATCACGATGTGGGTGTGGGCGCGGTCTGGGGAGTTGGCGTCGCGCCCGTTTCGATCTGAATCAGAGCCTGATTGAACTGATCATAGGGCAGTGCGCCTGGGATGCGGGTGCCCTGGCCGTTTTTGATCAGGAAGAAGTTGGGCGTGCCGCGCACCTGCGCCTGTTGGCCCAAATTCAGTCCATCCTGCACCTTCGATTCCATCTGCCCCGAATCGAGGCAATTGTTGAACTTGGCCGTGTCGAGACCCAGATCTTTAGCGAAGGTCTTGAAGATTTCCGGCGCTTCAGCCTTGCCTGACCATTGTGACTGCTTGGCGAACAGCACATCGTGCATCTCCCAGAACTTCCCCTGATCCGCCGCGCATTCGGAAGCCTCAGCCGCCTTGGGCGCTTGCGGATGAATGGGCAGGGGGAAGTGGATGAAGACCACCCGCGCCTTGTCGGTTTCAATCCATTCCTTATTCAGCATCGGCTCAGTCTGGTCGAAGTGCTGCAAGCAGTAAGGGCATTGGAAATCAGAAAATTCGATGATCAGGATCGGCGCGTTTGGGTTGCCCCGGTGATGATAACCGGTGTAGGTCAGCCCCGGACGAGCGGGATCTTCGGCAAAGGGATCAACACCCTCCGGTAGGGGCGTCGCGGTCGGTGCAGGGGATTCCCCGGCTTGCGCCTTCTGGATGGTCTGCTGAAAGACCTCGAACGGCTGCGCGCCGGAAACAAACCAGGTATTGATGAAGAAAGCCGGCGTTCCTGTGACCCCGCGCTGCGCGCCTTCTGCCAGGTTTTTGTTGACCTCGGCCGTAAATTGACCGGAGTCGAGGCAGGTGTTGAACGCCGCCGTGTCCAGGCCCAGATCGGCCGCATACTTCTTGAACAGATCAACTGCCTCAGCTTTGCCGGCCCATGCCTGCTGCAAAGCAAAGAGCTTGTCGTGCATGGCCCAATACTGGTTCTGTGCGCCGGCGCAGTGCGCAGCCTCAGCCGCCTTTTCGGCCTGCGGGTGGATGCTGCTCAAGGGGAAATCCTTGAACACGTGCTTGACCAGGCCCGTCTTCACGTACTGATCTTCGATCAGCGGCGCGGTCTGCGAGACATGGCGTGAGCAGAAGGGGCACTGATAATCGGAAAACTCGATCAGGGTCACCGGCGCATTGGGGTCGCCGCGGAACCAATCGCCTTCAGCGGTCTGGCCTTCAGTCACGGCCGCGGGATTGCCTACCGGATTTGCCACCGCCGCGCTGGCCGGCGTGGCCGCGTCAGCCGGTTCTGGCTGATTGCTGGTGGCCGGCGCCGTCGTTGCCGTATCGGTCACGGGCGCCTGATTGCCTGGCCGCGCGCAAGCCCCAAGGATCAAGAGTAACGCCCCGGTCACAAACAACCATCCTGGCATGCGCCGAGAAAGCGTTAACCATCGTTTCATGAGTTATCTTCCTTTCGTCACCACTCGCTGCCGCAAGCCGATCCGGTCTGCGCAATTAAATGAATTTACTGCCTTTGACCCCTGTAGGATGTAGGCCAAATTCCGCAACGATTTTACTGGCAGCTATTTGGGCTTTGGCCCTCGTTGTGCTAGACTCCATCATCGCCATCGGGCCGCCGATGGCACGGACTATGATACCACAGGAGGCGCAGAACGCCATGACTACGACTCGCTCTCGTGCTTCATCCCGACGAAACGCGCCAGCTATCACCGAGGCGCAGAATGCCGATTATCCAGAGTTGTACACTGACACTGCGCCTCCGCCTCCTCAGGGTATGGCGACGGGTGCGCGGCAGACGTCGGCCGCGGATGCGCTGCCCACGGCGCCGAGACTGCGCGCCGCCGGCCCGGGCGTGGAGGAGGGGCGCGGCCTGTGGGTCTCGCGCTTCGATTTCCGCAGCGCCGATGACATCCGCCGCGTGATTGACAAGGCCGCCAGCGCCAATTTCAACCAAATCTGGCTGCAGGTGCGCTCAGCCGCCACGGCCTTCTATCGCTCAGCCCTGGAACCGTGGGACGAACGGCTCACCGGCCGCATCGGCGGCGCGCCCGATTGGGATCCGCTGGCGCTGACGATTCAAGCCGCACACCAGGCCGGACTCGAAGTGCACACCTGGCTGAACGTCTATCCGGCCTGGCAGGGCGCCGCGTTGCCGCCGCCTGATGTGACGCCCAAGCCGATGTTCACCCAGTTCACTGAGTTGTTCGCCGAGCAATGGAAACAATGGGATCGTGAGACCGGCCCGATGGGCTTGAGCACGAGTTATGTCTACGGAAGTCCGGGCCACTGGGCTGTGGCGGAGCGCGTGCTGCAGGTCTGCCGCGATCTACTGCTGCACTACTACCTGGATGGG
>CAZEPA010000402.1:0-4532 GCA_964513955.1 uncultured Anaerolineae bacterium
GCCAGAATCAACCGTCATCATGCTGGACGCGCAAACCATGTTTACGTTCGACGCGGCTGGCCGTTTGCATGGGGCGTTCGTGCAAGGCGCCACCTTTCGCCGCAGCCTGGCCAATACGATCCTGGAAAAACGCCCCGGCCCGCGCCCAGGGCTGTCCTCCCGTCTGCGCCGCTTTTTGACCCCCGCTGAGGTGCAGGGCCTGGAGCAGCAAGCGTACGCTGCGGCCGCAAACGTGCGGGCGTATATCCAGGATCAAGGCCGGGTTCCAGTCGCAATCCTGACCGCCCTGGCGCGCGTGGCTGGCTACGATTATGACAAGTTGGAGAACGAACGCGAGGTCTACGAACGGCTCTACAAGCCGGTCACGATTCTGCCGCCGGACCAGTACCTGGCGCTCTATCTGCAGGCTACCGAGGGCTGCAGCTACGATGCGTGCAGTTTCTGCGGCTTCTATCGTGATCGGCGCTTCCACGTCAAGACGCTGACGGAGTTTCGGGCGCACATGACGGCCGTGCGCGCGTTCTTCGGCGAGGCCCTGACGCTGCGGCGTTCGATTTTCTTGGGCGACGCCAACGCGCTGATGATTCCGCAGCAGACGCTGCTGCCGCTGCTGGACGCGGTGAACAGCGAGTATGCGATCATCCCACCGGGTCTGACAGGAGCTGCGCTGCGCGCCTGGAAAGCGGACCACCCGCAGCATTTGCAGGGCATCTACTCCTTCGTAGACGCCTTTTCGACGCGACGCAAAACTGTGCAGGATTGGCGCGCCCTGGCCGACCGCGGCCTACGCCGCGCGTACATCGGACTGGAGACCGGCGATCCGGCGCTGCTGCGCTTCCTGGGCAAGCCCAATTCGCCGGCCGAAGCGCAAACCCTGGTCGCAGCCCTGAAGGAAGCAGGCATAGCGGTTGGCATCATCGTCCTGGTTGGCGCCGGCGGCGAAACCTACCAGGAGGCGCACATCACGGCGACCACCCGGCTGATCAACGCGCTGCCGTTGGACGCCGACGATCTCATCTACTTGTCAGAACTGATGGACTATCCCACCGCAACCTACGAAGCGCAAGCCGCTGCGGCTGGGGTGCGCATGTTGACCGCGGGCCAGGTTGAGGAGCAAAGTCGGCGTTTACGCGCGGGTTTGCGCGCCGGATCGTCCTCCGGCGCGCCAAAAATCTCTCTCTATGACATCCGGGAGTTCATCTATTGACTGGTCTCCGCCCCAGGAATGGCATGAACGCTGAGTGACACGCCTCGCTTCCGGTAGAAACCACGTTGGAATAGGTCATGTCATGGCCCTGGCGATCCACGGGCAGCACGCGAAAGAAGCAGAGATCGTCAACCCGGTCCGTGATATCGGCGCGCGTCTCGAAACTCGTCTTGAGCTGCACGCCCAGCGGCGCGATGACGACCCGCGGCGTGACGCCGCCGTAGATGCGGTAGGAAGTCACTTCGGTAGCGCCATTCCAACTGAAAAGCAGCTGCGTGCGGCCGTCGGCCCGTGTGACAACCAACGTTGGGGGCCACGTGGGGCGGCCTGTCCAGGGAAAACGATAGGCGCGGTAACTCTGGTGCGCAGGCGCCATGGTCAGTTCAAAGGCCTTAGCCCCGCTCGGCGTCACTTCCGTCAGCGTCGGCAGCCCGCTGCCCCAACCGATCATGGTGTTGCCATTGGGTAGGCGCTGTGCATTGCCCATGCTGTCGCCGTAGGTATCGGGCGTGTTGCGATATTCCCACACCAGGGTGGCGGTCAGGCGCTGTTGATCCAGCACATACTCCAGGGCGCGCGAGTATTCCGGATCAAGGTGGTTGCCGTTATCGAAGAGGGTAAAATGCCCATTCGGCTGTACGCGGATGTCATGCTGGTGGGAGAAGCCCCGGCTGTCATTGATGAAGGTGAATTGATTGTGCTTGCCGCCCCAGCGCCACATCACCGCGCCGGTCTGGCGATTGATCTTGGTGATCTCGTCCAAATGACGGCTGGAAATCACCAGGTTGCCATCCAGATCGCTGCTGATCGTGTTGCCGTGAACATAGTCAATCACCGGCTGTGTCAGGTCCACGTTGGTGTCGGTGATGGCAAAGTGGTCCCAACTGCGCCACTCGAAGATGATATTGCGGCTTGGATCCAGCTCTTGCAGCACAAGGCCATAGACCGTGGCCGTGGGGCAGCCGCCGGCGACAATCTGACTCATGTCCATCTGCTGGGGATCGTAGCTTTGATAGCGCTGGTTGCCGTTGGGCAAGAGCTGGAAATCATGGTGGTCCGTCCAGCGGTACTTGGCGTAGTAGTAGCCGACGGTGGCATAAGTAGAATCGAGGATGTGAAAACGCCCCACGCTGCGGTCGTAGAAGGTCAGTTGACCGTTGGGCCACTTGCGCAAGTCGGTGCCGGCCTGGTTGGCCGCCAACTTGCGGTAGTAAACCGGCTCGCCGCGATTGTCCACCATCATGATGTAGGGCGCGGCCGTAGGCAAGCCAGGGCCGGTGAAGTCGGTGATGAAAACGAAGCCATCGGCCGCGGCCGTGGAAGCCGGTACGGTGACGGTGATGGCCGGGAAGTCGGTCGGCAGAGTGGCGTAGCGCGGCGTTGGCGCGGAATCCTGTGCGGCCTGCGGCCGGCCTGGCGCGGGTTGGCCAGCCAGCTCGGCATCCGCCGCGAGGACAGCCGCATCCGGCGGCATCTGCGCGGCGCGCGGCGGCATGGATGAGACAGTGAACTGGAATGACACGCCCTGGATCGCGCGCCCGGCTTGTGTCTGCAAGCCCTCGTGCAGCGTAACGGCCACCTGCTCACCAGGAGTAAATGGCAACGCTGGTTCGAAGATGACAGTCTGACCATCATCGGCCAACAGCGTGCGGCCCTCATGGCGGCCGGACTGCGCGCCCACGACCGCGAACAGCCCGGCGCGTGAAAGGCTCGGCCGGTTGATCTCCTCGCCCTGGCGAACCGCAATGGCGGTATAGGCAGAGACAAAAACTGCGCCTGGCTGCGGCGAGATGTACACCAGGGGCAATGGTTCTTGACCAGAGAAGGTTACGGCCGCGGCCAGGGTCAAACTGGCAGTCAGACCCAGAGCGAGCGCCAGGAACAACTTGATCGTGGGGTTCATGGTTGGCCTCTCGTCATTCTCCAGTGATTGATTTTTCGATGCGGCGGTCAGGGATGAGCCACATGATAGCCACCAGGACGAACAGCCCAAACGCCAGCCAGGAGCTGGCAAGCGCCAACGGAATGGCCGCGGCATAGGCGACCACCGACACTTTACCCTTGACGTCACTACCGAGCGCGGTCGCCAGCACAGAATCGGTGCCATGCGCGGCGATGAGGGCGCGGGCCAGGATGTAATAGGCGATGGCAGCAAACAGCAGGACCACCCCATACAAAGCCACCGGCCAGGGGGCAAACTGGTTTTCGCCCATCCACGCCGTGACAAACGGGATCAGCGACAGCCAGAAGAGCAGGTGCAGGTTTGCCCACAGAACCGCCCCATCCACATGCCTGATCGCCTGCAGCAGATGATGATGGTTGTTCCAGTAGATGCCCACAAAGACAAAACTGAGGACATAGCTCAGAACAATGGGAATGAGTGGAATCAGCGCATCCGGCGTCACGCCGTGCGGCACCTTGAGTTCCAACACCATGATGGTGATAATGATGGCAAGCACCCCATCGCTGAAGGCTTCCATGCGCCCCTTCGTCATCTTGATTCTCCTCGTGCGCGGTTACCTGTTGTCCTGGCGGATATCAGTCAGCTCCGAGTTGTTCACCTCAATCCGCTGGACGCCGCGGCCGGCCAGGGACTGAGTTACCCTGTGCAGGACAGCGTGATTCCGGGCGATAATCTCTTGCAGCGCAGGCTCAGCCAACACCTCACGTACATCGGCAGCCCATTCCGGATGTTGGTCGAGCGTCGCCAGTAGAATTCGGCTGAACGCTTCCTCAAAGGTAGCAGGATCACCGACGAACAAATCGAGGGTCTGCGTCGCCTTCTTGTCGTCGCTCTTCGTGAAATGATCGCGCAGCCTACTGTAGAGGTCACGCGCCTTTTGCCAGGCGTCGGCGCCCATCTTGGCGGCCGCACTTTCGACAGCCTTCGTGAGGTAGGGGGCAGCCGGCGCCAGAACAATGATGATCTTGGCGACCAGGTCGCTCAGATCGAGACCTGTTGTCATGGAAGTTTCTCCTGTTGTGGTGTGAAGGTCAAAACACGGTGGACGGCGAACCGCCGCATGTGTGTACCAAACGCGCGTGCAAGGCGGCCAGGCGCTGACGCAGGTTTCGACTGTCATCCGATTCCTGCAGTCGCGGGGCAACCTGGTCGGCCCATTGACAGAGGCGCTGGGCGAGGGCGCAGGCTTGACGGGCCAGGGTTTCTTCCTGCCGACTGGTGTGGCGGTCATGTTGATCAAGAGCCTGGCTGCTGATGAAGATGGACGAGCGCAGAATTTCCCGCGACATGCCGATCTTGGCATAGAGCCCCAGCGCCTGCCGCAACAGCCCCAACACCACGATCACCCGCACGAAGCAGGTG
>CAZEPA010000403.1:0-4510 GCA_964513955.1 uncultured Anaerolineae bacterium
CGTCGAATCCGCTGACATTCCGATCAATGGTCAACTTCACAACATCGGTCCTCACGTTTTATGGTGGCAGGCCTCAGGCGCCCCAGCCCTCAGAGGCCTGCGATTTCCGTCTAGCCACGCGAAAAGGCGCATGGGGGACAACGACGCCGGTCGCAGAACGGCGCCTCCCTGGCGCAAGTCGCAAGGGCTTTGGCTCGAGCTTGGGACGTTGGTCTGCCCGATTGGTCACGACAAACTCATGGCCCGGGGTTGCGCCGGCGCGCAAGATCAGCCAGGTAGGAAGCCACGAAGACTAGAACGGCAACGATCACGAGCAGGGCAACCAGCAGCAGCAGGTATTTGGCGGCAACGCTCAGGACGAGGTCGAAAAGCCCCACGACCGGCTTTGTCACGTCGCGCGTGGTCGGGTCCCTGTTCTCTGGCAACAACGAGGTTGCCGACGGCGTGCTTGTGGCAGTGGGTGTGCTCGTCGCTAAGGGCGCGGGCGACGGCAGCGGCGTGTCGGTCGGGATAGGCGTTGCGGTCGGCGGCACCGGCGTCGGAAAACACACGTTGAGCTTCACGTCGTCCAGTAACATATGACGCCGCTTGCCGTTGCCGTTGTTGTAGACGTTGAAATAGATCACCACGTGTGAGCCGGCGCTGAGCTTGAGGTCAGCCTTGCGTTCTTTCCAGTTATCAGTGACTTCACGATTGCGCGGCCACAGCTCACGAATGATCTGGTGACGCAAAGGATGATCCGATGGCGTCATCAAGAGCACTTCCTGGTAATCTCCCTGGTCATTGGGATCATCAGCCTTGGCCCAGTAGAACCAGGAGAGCTCGACCGAAACCGCGTTGATTGGAATCATCACGTCTTGACGAACCGAAGAAAAGGAGGCGGCATCCGCCTCTGTCGTGCCCAGGCGCACGGCCCAGTTGCCGTCGTGCTTCGAATCGGTAACGCGCTGAGGCGCCAGCGCCTCGTGAAAGTAGTACCAGGCGGGATCGCCGAGCTGCAGTTCATCCTCAAAACCGGGGTTTTCCAGCCAGTTCGTGCAGCCGGGTGGCAGCGGCGTGTTCGTCGGCGGCGGAGTCAACGTCGGCGGCACCGGGGTGAAGGTGCCTGTGGGCGGAATCGGCGTGGCTGTCGGCGTGAAGGTGGGCGGGCCAGGCGGCGTCCACGTGGGCGTCGCCGTCCAAATGACCGGCGCGGGCGTCGGCGTATTCGTCACCACGATGGGCGTCCAGGTGGAAGTCCACGTTGGCGGGCCTGTGGGCGTCGGCGTGTTCGTCACCACCACCGGCGTCCAGGTTGGAGTTGCCGTCACCACATTCGGTGTGGGCGTGCTGGTGGCCGTCGTCATCGGCGCCAGCCCGAAATTGACCGTCTGATTGCCTGCATTGACGGTGATTGCCACGCTGGTCGGAGAGGTGGATGCGTAGCCAGGCGGCGGTGCCATACTGACCGTGTAATTGCCAGCCGCTTGCGCGCCAAACGTGTAAACCCCGCTGGGGTCTGTCAGCACCGAGCCGCCGGGAGCCAAACTGACCGGGAGGCTGGCAAAGCCAAGTTCACCCACATCGTAAAGCCCATTCAGATTAGCGTCGAGGTAGACACGGCCGTCAACCACACCGCCGGGGCCAGGGGTTGGCGTGTCAGCCACGCACACCACCAACGACACGTTGTCGAGATACATCCCCGCGTAACTGCCGACGCCATCGTTGCGGACATTGGCAAACAGGCGCAAATTCTGGCCCTTATACGCCAGTACATCGCGCGTCAGGTTGATCCACGCGCGGTCATTGCGCTGGTCACGCCAGAGCACGACCACCGTACTGCTGGTGGCTGCGTCCTGCAAAATGAGTTCCTGGTAATCGTTTTCCCCACTGGAGGCCAGGAGCGGCCACACAGACCAACTGAGCGTAGCGCTGGTGGCCGCGGCCGGAATTGTAAGCTGCTGCTGGATGCCGGAGAAGCCGAAGGTGTTGGGGCCGCTGATGATGCCCAGGCGCATACTGCGCGTCGGGCTGACCGCTTGCGCGGTGTCATAGTCGGCGAGCGGCGGGCCGCCGGTAATCTGCCAGCCGCCCGTGCTTTCCATGTTGCCGTTGGCCAGCAGATCAAAGCAGCTGGCCGCGGCCGCCGGCGCTGGCGTCCCCAGGAGACCAGGAACAAACAGCAAGCCGATTAGCGTGACAAGAAAAAACAACCTGCCTCGTGTCATGTGCATTGTGCTCTCTCAATCACTGCGTGCCACATCAAATCCCCGAGCAACATGCCCGCAGTATACCACAAGTTTTGTTTGTACACAATGCCGCTAATCGGTGATTCGTTGCTACCCATTTTGCGCGCTTTATGGCATAATGGTCGCAAGTCAGATGAGATCAGCAACAAAGGATCGTGGCATGCCTGAAAAGAAGCTTCGAGCGAGCGCGGAGGCCATTGTCATTCTAGATTTTGGCTCGCAGTACAGCCAGTTGATTGCCCGCCGGGTGCGCGAGGCGCATGTCTACTGCGAGCTGCTGCCCTGGGATGCGTCCATGACCTACATCAAGCGCCTCAAGCCGAAGGGTTTCATCCTTTCGGGCGGCCCGGCCAGCGTCTACGACGCGGGCGCGCCGCAGCTGCCTGATTATGTCTTGGCCAGCAACCTGCCGGTGCTCGGCATCTGTTACGGCATGCAGCTGCTGACCCAAGCGCTGGGCGGCGAGGTGGCGCCGGCTCATGCGCGCGAATTTGGCCCGGCCGAGATTCGCACGGGCGAGATGGACGGGCCTTTGTTTGCCGGCTTGCCCGTGCGCCACACGGTCTGGATGTCGCACGGGGACCGAATCGAGGCGATGCCGCCGGGCTTCACGGCCATTGCGGTCAGCGATAACTCGCCTTTTGCAGCCATGGGTGATGTGGCTCGCGGCCTTTATGGCCTGCAATTCCACCCAGAAGTGTCACACACACGGTACGGCACGGCCATCCTGCGCAATTTCCTGGTGGATGTGTGCGGCTGTCACGGCGCCTGGACGCCAATCAATTTCATCGAAGAGAGCCTGGCGACGATTCGCGCCGAAGTCGGCGCCGGCCATGTGTTGTGTGGGCTTAGCGGGGGCGTGGATTCGGCAGTGGTGGCGGCGCTGCTGCACCAAGCCATCGGCGATCAACTGACCTGTGTGTTCGTAGATCATGGCCTGCTGCGCCGCGGCGAAGCAGAGCAGGTGATGGAGACCTTCCAGCGTGAAATGCAGGTGCGGCTGGTTGCGGTCAACGCCAGCCAGGAATTCCTGGGCGACCTGGCTGGGGTCAGCGACCCAGAACAAAAACGCCGCTTGATTGGGAATCGGTTTGTGCGCGTGTTCGAGCAAGAGGCGGCGCGCCTGGGCGCGGCCTGGGGAGAGGCGCGCTTCCTGGCGCAGGGCACCCTGTACCCTGACCGCATCGAAAGCGCCGGTGCGGGACGCAGCGCCGCCGCCATCAAAACGCATCACAACGTGGGCGGGTTGCCAGCCGACATGCAGTTCAAGCTGATCGAGCCGCTGCGCTGGCTGTTCAAAGACGAAGTGCGGGCCGTGGGCATTGCGCTTGGCCTGCCTGAAGAGATTGTCTGGCGGCACCCATTTCCAGGGCCGGGCCTGGCGATTCGCATCCTGGGGCCGGTGACTTGGGAGCGCCTGGAGATCTTACGCCATGCCGACGCCATCTTCCTCGAGGAACTGCGCGCCGCCGGCCTTTACCGCCCCACCGCGCAAGCCTTTGCGGTGCTGCTGCCGGTGCGTTCCGTGGGCGTCATGGGCGACGGCCGCACCTACGAGAACGTCGTCGCGCTGCGCGCCGTCAACAGCGAAGACTACATGACCGCCGACTGGTCGCGACTGCCCTACGACCTGCTGGCGCAGATCAGCAGCCGCATCGTCAACGAAGTGCGCGGCGTCAACCGCGTGGTTTACGATGTCACATCGAAACCACCAGGGACGATCGAGTGGGAGTAACCTGACGGTTAGCACACTTTCCAAACGAGGACTGCCTTGACGAAAAAGAGTGAAATACCTTTTGGTGCCCAATTCAGCCCAAATCAGGTGGACCTGCCCCGGCTGCTCGGCATCATGACTAGCGCGGTTGGCAGTCGCAGCCAAATCACCGAAGCCATCCGTGATGAGTTTTTCGCGTCACACGCCGAGGACCAGCGAAGGAAGCTAGCCGATAATACAGTGCTGGCTTTACGCGCGTATCAATTGCTTGACGACGAAGGGTCACGTGCAACTCCGCTTGCACTGGAGTTGCACGGCTTAGTGGACAACCCAGAAGCGATGTATGAACGATTTGCGAGGCATCTCCTAACGGCTCTGAGAGGCACGGCGGTCATTGAAACACTGACGGCGATGCAAGCGGCGGGAGGGGAGATCAGTCTGCACACACTGGGCAAGGGCCTTGAGCAGCGTGGAGTGCATGTTCCACGCGGCGCCGTTCACCTCAGCAGTCTACGCTTGTGGTTGGCCAAAGCCGGGATTTTCGATGAGAAGGTCAGCAGCGGACCGC
>CAZEPA010000404.1:0-4502 GCA_964513955.1 uncultured Anaerolineae bacterium
GTCAGCATCCTGCCCGACCTCGAACTGAAGCTGGGATTGACCTGCCTGCCGCCCGGTCAGCTTAGGAAGTTGACAGAAGTAAGTAACTTCGTCACCGAGCTGGCGAACCTGGTGCCTGATCAGCGCCAGCCATTCGTGGGGATGAGCGCCTTTGCCCACAAGGGCGGCACGCACGTCAACGCCGTAGTGAAGGTGGAGCGCAGCTATCAACACATTGACCCAACGCTGGTGGGCAACCAGAAGCGCATCCTGGTCAGCGAGTTGAGCGGCAAGGACAATATCGCCGTGAAGCGCGTGGAGTTTGGCCTTGACGGGCTGGACCGCGAGCAGGAACGCCAGGTGTTGGCGCGCATCAAGGAGTTGGAGAACCAGGGCTACAGCTTCGAAGGCGCGGAAGGCTCGGTTGACCTGATGCTGCGCCGCACCCAGCCTGGCTATTTGCCGCCCTTTGTTCTAGAGCGCTACAAGGTCGTGGTGGAGCATCGGCACGCGGCCGGCGCACCCGAGGTCTGGTCGCTGGAACGCTCGGCCGCGGGTGTGTCCGGCAACGGCGCCGCAGCCGATCACAACTCACGCCGGGTGGGCGATCTGGTGGCTGAAGCGACGCTCAAGGTGCGCGTGGGGCATGAAGTGTTTCACACAGCCGCCGAAGGCAATGGCCCCGTCCACGCGCTGGACAAGGCGCTGCGCAAGGCGCTGCTGCCCATTTACCCACACCTGGCAGACGTGCACCTGAGCGACTACAAGGTGCGAATTCTAGACAGTCAGTCAGCCACGGCCGCCCAGGTGCGCGTGCAGATTGACTCGGCTTTTCGCCCGCACGGCGCTGAATCCGACGTGCATACCTGGAGCACCGTGGGCGCGAACGCAAACATCATTGAGGCCAGTTGGCAGGCGCTGGCTGATTCCGTGGAGTATGCTTTGCTGGCGGGTTATGGCGCAGGGACCGCCCAGGTCAATGATCGAGCGGCTGTTGCGTAATCTGAACGAGGAACGCTGAATGAGGAACGCTGAATGAGGAATAGGATGCGAAGTGCCACATGTAGAATTCCCGATTCAGCGTTCCTTTCTCCTCACCGGGATAGATCATGAGCCGCTGGGCAGCAGCTCTTCGACGACCTCGATCTCACTGATGAGAAGCGGCGTCTGGTGTCCGTTGGAGAGTAAAACCCATACATGCGTTGGTTTGACGCGGACAATGGCGCCTGACATCCCAGCCAAAGGATGCCCGGCGCGCACTCGAACGGTCATTCCTGGTGTGAAGTTCCGTGACTCCATAGCTATCTCCTTGCTCATTGAGCACTCATGCACGGCCGTTTCCTGACCGCCAGGTCAGGCGTCGCTCGGTCCTGACAGCCAACGGGCATGCCGATTTGCCTCTGACGCTTGACCAAGCATTAACCAGCGCCAGCAGACCTGCGGGATAACCACGGGGACGATGTTTTCACGAAAATGCTGGCGCAAACACTCACAAGAAATCATTATGACGCACTGCGTCATGGTCAATTATAGCGCAACGACTAGAATTGTCAAATTGGCTGCCGTGCGCAGGGCCTGAAGAGAGGGCAGAGGTACATCATTTATGACAACAAACGGACGTCAAGACCCCATAGGCGCTGGCGAGGATGTCGGCCATGCGACTGCTTCCGGCCGCAGTCAACGCCGCTCCATGCGTTCAGATATGATCAAGTTCGGCTTTGAACGTGCGCCGCATCGAGCGCTGCTCAAAGCCACGGGCGTCACGGATGCCGACATGAGCAAGCCGTTCATTGCCATTGCCAATTCGTACGTTGACATTGTGCCCGGGCATGTCCATCTGCAGGCATTTGGTGAAGTGGTGCGCCGCGCCATTCGCGAGGCCGGCGGCGTACCGTTCATGTTCAACACCATCGGCGTGGATGATGGCATTGCCATGGGGCATGCCGGTATGAAGTACAGCTTGCCCAGCCGGGAGATCATTGCCGACAGCGTGGAGACCATGGTGGCCGCACACTGGTTCGACGGCCTGATCTGCATCCCCAACTGCGACAAGATCACGCCGGGCATGATGATGGCCGCGATGCGCCTCAACATCCCGACTATCTTTGTCAGCGGCGGCCCCATGGCCGCGGGCGTCACCAGCGCCGGCAAGGTGGTGGACCTCATCAGTGTGTTCGAGGGCGTCGGCGCGTATCAGGCGGGCAAGATCAACGCGGCGGAGCTGAAGGAATTGGAGGATGTTGGCTGCCCGACCTGCGGCTCGTGCTCTGGCATGTTCACCGCCAACTCGATGAACTGCCTGTGTGAAGCGCTGGGCCTGGCTTTGCCGGGCAATGGTACGATCCTGGCGGTGGACCCACGGCGCGAGGAATTGGCGCGCCAGGCCGCCCGCCAGCTGCTGCATCTGATTGACCTGGACCTCAAGCCGCGTGATATTGTCACCGCGGAGGCGATTGACAACGCCATGGCCCTGGATGTGGCCATGGGCGGCTCGACCAACACCGTGCTGCACGTGCTGGCCCTGGCGCACGAGGCTGACGTAGATTACCCCATTTCGCGCTTCAACGAGGTGTCTGCGCGTGTCCCCACGCTGTGCAAGGTCAGCCCAAGCAGTCATTATCATATCGAGGACGTAGAGCGCGCCGGCGGCGTCAGCGCCATTCTGTACGAATTGAGCCAGAAGCCAGGCGCCTTACATCTGGACGCCAAGACCGTCACCGGCCGCACCCTGGGCGAGAACATCGCCGCTCATGCCAGCCAGGATCGTGAGTGCATCCGCACCCTGCAGAATCCCTACAGCGAGACGGGAGGCCTGGCTATTCTCTTCGGCAACCTGGCCCCAGAAGGTTCAGTCATCAAAACGGCCGGCGTTGCGCCGGAGCAAACAAGGCACCGCGGCCCGGCCATTTGCTTCGATTCGCAGGAAGACGCAGTCAGCGGCATCCTGGGCGGCAAGGTCAAGCCAGGCCATGTGGTGGTCATCCGCTACGAAGGGCCGAAGGGCGGCCCGGGCATGCAAGAGATGCTGGCGCCTACCAGTCAAATCGCCGGCATGGGATTGGGCAGCAGTGTGGCCCTCATCACCGATGGTCGTTTCAGCGGCGGCACCCGCGGCGCGTGCGTGGGTCACATCAGCCCGGAGGCGGCCGCCGGCGGCCCGATTGGCCTGCTGCGAGACGGCGACATGGTGACGGTGGACATTCCCGGGCGCCGTGTGGATGCCGAGTTGACAGAAGAGGAATTCGCCGCGCGCCGCGCAGCCTGGCAGCCGGTGACGCGGCCCGATCTGCCAAACTATCTGCGGCGCTATGCCCGCATGGTGACATCTGGCAGCCAGGGCGCGGTCTACGCATGGTAAGCGACGCGCATCTCGCTGATCTAGACTTCCGAAGTTCTCAAGATCTCGGAAGCCTGGACTTGTGAATCTGATGGCGCACTCTACGCGTCGCTTGAGGCTCGGCTGCGGACTGGCGCTGATGGGCTTGGCGCTCTGGCTAACCGCGTGCCAGGCCCAAATCACCCCCATGCCCACGGCTGTCGTGCGCGTGACCGCGCCGGCCCCGGCCACCAAGCCCCTTGCCGGCGCGGCCGGGCTGGACGATCCACTCTACCCAACCCTGGGCAATAGCGGCTATGACGTCCTGCACTATGACATTGATCTGAATGTGGAAGTGGCCGGCAATACGCTTACCGGCGCAACGACAGTCAGCGCGCGCACAACCCAGGCACTGAGCGCGTTCAATCTGGACTTCAGCGGATTGACAATCGGTCAGGTGACGGTCAACGGCGCGCCTGCGCGCTATCGGCGGCAGAACACCGAGCTGACCATTACCCCAGCGCAGCCTGTGCAAGCCGATTCGCTGCTGACGATCACGGTGGCCTACCGGGGCCAGCCGGAGCCGATTCGCGACCCCGGCGTGCCCTTCATACCGCTGGGTTGGCAGCGTTTTGGCGATGACATCGCCGTGGTGAGCGAGCCTTCGGGCGCGATGACCTGGTTCCCCAACAACAACCACCCGCTGGACAAGGCCACTTTCACGATGCGGCTGACCGTACCCAAGCCTTACCAGGCGGCGGCCAACGGCGTCTTGAGCGATACGCAAGACAACGGCAGCTCAACCACCTACGTCTGGCAGATGACCGATCCGATGGCTACATACCTGGCGACGGTGCACATTGGCCGCTACGAAGTGATCACAGCAACCGGCCCCGACGGCGTGGTGCGCCGCGACTACTTTCCCCTGGGGACGCCTGACTCGGTCAAGGCGAGTTTTGCGCCGATCCCCCAGATGATGCAGTTTATGCGTGAGCGCATCGGCCCATACCCCTTTGCCGCCTATGGCGTCGCCTTGCTGCCGATTCCAACCGGCTGGGCGCTGGAGACCCAAACCCTTTCCACTTTTGGCGCAGGTGCTGGGGGTGCAGCATGGGACGAAGCTGAAGTTATGCATGAATTGACGCATGAATGGTTTGGCAACAGCGTCAGCCCGGCGACGTGGCAAGATGTCTGGCTCAACGAAGGC
>CAZEPA010000405.1:0-4173 GCA_964513955.1 uncultured Anaerolineae bacterium
CCATGTACTGCCAGGAAAACGCCATCGACCCCAAAATCGCGGCTGGTGTGAAGAACCGCCTGGCCCACATCTACCGGCAACTCGTTGGCCTGCAGCCGGCACGCTACACCGGTCTGCTGGTCGTCATCGACGAATACGAGGGGTGGGAAAAGGCCCATGCCAACCCTGCGACCCGCGCCCATGACGAGGATGTGCTGGAGACCCTGGCCTATCTGCTGCCGCGCGACCTGGGCTACCAGGTTTACACGATCGTCGCCTCACAGAGCGCCGTGCCGGCCAAACTGCAAGGCGGCCAGAGCGGGGATCGTTTCATTAATATCCCGCTGCTGGCCACGGCCAATGAGCGCGACTACGACGTCATCGTCGCGCGGCGGGTGCGTGGGCTGCATGAAGACCGGGGACCGGAAATCAGCGATCACTTCCTCTACGTGCGCGAGCATTTCGATTTTGCCAATCACCTGACCGAGGCCGAGTTTCGCGATATTTTCCCGTTTCAGCCGCGCTGTTTCGAGGTCGTGCGGCACATCACGGCAAGAGATTTGCCTACGGCGCGTTCGGGCATTACGATTTTTCACGAAGTCGTCAACGATGCCCGACTGTTGGACGGCCTCAACCTGATACGGGTGGCCGACCTGCTGCACAGCCCGCACCTGGTGGATGACTGCCTGGCCACACCGGTGTACCGCGAAGCCTTCAACGCGTACAAGGTTGCCAAAGAGGCGCTGCCCACCCTGGAGCTGGATCAAAGCGACCAGGCGCTGGCCCAGGCGATTCTGGACACGCTCTTCTTGTGGCACCTGGCCTACCAGGACCACCCGCGCGCGCTGTCGCTCAAGGAATTGGCCCAGGCCACGCTGACGACATCCGATTTCCTGCGCGCCGAAGACAACGTGGCCTATGTGTTGGGGCAGATGCAGTCGCTGCGCCAGGTACATTTCGAGGGCCAGCACGCCAGCTTTGTCCCGGCCGGCGGTGAGGGCGTGTCGGTCGTGACGCTGTTCAACGAGTATCGACGCCGTGCCCAGGCCAATGTGTATGAATTGAGCAGCGCCTGGTCGAGCAGTCTTTTCTTCAACACCGCCGAGACGCGCGGCCAGCCCGGCGTATTTGCCAGCTACACCCCCAACGAGGCCACGAGTCGGCGCTTCGAGTTTCGTTACCTGGACTACGCCGGTCATGTCATCGTCGGATCACGCTGGCAGTTCGACTGGGGCATGCCCCTGCCCAAAGACGACCTCCACTTCCGCGTGGTGTTTCTCACCGCCGACGCCGCGCAGTCGGTCAACCCGCAGGACCTGCAAGACCCGCGCATCGCCGTGATCTATCCGGCGGCTTTGAGCGAAGAAACGACGCGCGTGGCAGTCGATTTCCTGGCCTGGCGCACCATGGTCAAGGACTATGCCGAAGACAAACGGGTGGGTAAAGAAGCGGATGCGGTGCGCGAATGGCTCAGTAGCCAGCGTAACACCGTCTACAGCAGCCTGGTGCAGACCCATCTGCGCCAATACCAGGCCGGCCGGATTGTTACGCGCGACGAACTGGCCATCGATGCGCGCGACGTGTTGGGTGTACCGGCGGAAGATCGTCGTTTAAGTGCCCTGGTCGAAAAACTGCTCGCCGCCGCCTATCCGCAGCTGCCCATCGACTGGTCGCGTCTGCGCGGCACCCTGCGCACCGCCGAGGTGGGTCGGGTCTTTGGCGGTTATTTTGCCCGTCACCCCGGTACCGCCGAACAGTCGGCCACGCGCAACTTTGGCGTGGCGCTTGGTTTGTCGCACCCGGAAAAACCGGGCCAGTTCGCCCCGCAGCAGGCAGCGGCGTTGGGTTTGATCGCCCAGATGCTGGCCGAACGCCGCGGCGAGCTCCCGGTCTGGCGGATCTATGAGATGCTCGCCGCCCCGCCGTACGGGTTACCCTACGCATTGATCCATCTGTACGTGCTGGCCTTCGTGCGCCAGGGCAACCCACGCGCCGAAATCATACTCAAACGCGACCACAAGCTGCAAACTCAAAACCGGCAGCCCTTCCCCGCCAGCCGGCTCACGGCCAGCAACGTCGTCGACCTCGACTTCAAACCGGGCCTGGACCGCGCCTTCGACACGATGGTCGAGGCCGCTGGACCGGCCTGGAATGACACGGTGGCTTATGCACGCGAAATCGAGGCTGACCTGCGCGCCACGACCAACCCGGACGAAGTCGAGGAGCAGGCACAGCAGCTCAGCGCCGCGCTGCACCGCCTCGGGCAGGACGTGGAGACGACCCATCGCACGCTGACCACGCTGCAGAAGACACTGGACAGCCGGCTGGCGCCCGCCACCCTCGCCGCGCTCGACCGCCTGGCTGCCCTGGTGGCCACCGCCGACGAAGGGTATGCCAGCTTTTTCGCCCAGGCCGCCGAACAATACACCACACCGGATGCCCTGCGCGACCAACAGCGCACGGTTGCCCGCCTGAAAGCACTGTCCAACCGGGCAGTCGACATCGCCGCCGTCAAAGATTACCTGGATCGGGTGCAGCTGCGGCCCGGCGACCGTGAGCTGGCGGCCGACCGGCTGACCATCCAGGGCCGGCTCAACCTGGACAGCCTGGCCGCACAGCCCGACCTGTGGCCGAGTGTGCGCGGCGAGTTCGAGGCCTTCCGGGCGCGCTACCGCAACGCCTACCAGAAGCATCACCGCGATACCCAGGCCGAACAGAAGAAGTTGCGCGACTCGCTGACCGAGGCGCAGCACCAGCTGGCGGCCCTGACCCGCCTGAACCGCATCCACGAGCTGGGACCGGCGGTCGGTGAAGAACTGGGCCGGCGTTACGCACAGCTTCTGGGCCGGCTGCAGCCCTGCCCGGTTCCCCTGGCCAGCCTCGAGCTGGAAAGCACGCCCACCTGCCAATGCGGGCTGACCCTGACCAGCGAGCCGCTCACGCCGGTGGTCGAGAGCTTCCTCAAGGACCTGCAGCGTGCCCTGCGTGACCAGCAGCGCCGCCTGGCCAGTGAGGCGATCCGCCGCATCCTGGCGCGCAGCGACGAAGACCGTATCATGACCTTCGTGCAGGTGGTGCAGGCCGCCGATCTGGCCGCGTTCGTCGACGTGCTGGACGACGAGCTGGCGACCTTTGTCCAGGTGCTGCTGGCCGAGGAAGAGGTAGCCATCAGCCCCAGCGACCTGCTGCGCCGCTTCGCCGACGCCTACCCGACGCTGGAGGAGGCCGACCTGGCCAAAGCCGTGCGCGACTTCGAGCGACTGCTGCGCGAGGCCTTCGCCGAGGCGCGGCAGTCGCATGCGGACAAGAAGACGGTGCGGTTGACGCTGAAATGAAAACCGGCTTCCTGGATGAATCAGGCACCCTATTGCCTGACGGCAGCCACGATGCCTATACCATCGCGCTGCTTGTGACGTCTGATCCTAAACGAATCGAAGTGTTGATTCGCCGCCTGCGACACTCGCTTCACAGAAGGGCCCGCACCAGCGAGCTAAAGGCAGCCCAATCTCATCCGCGAGTGGTTCGTCGCGTATTGAATGGGCTGGTCGCCGCGGAGTGCGAGATTTTCGCCTTGGTCTTTGTACGCTCTTTTGCAGCGCTCAGTAACAGTGGCTGTTGGCCAATAATTGACGCCCAGGCTAGACTCGGCTACAATACCTTCAATATGCACTAGAAGACGAAAGCGGTAATTTTGCGCATATTGAAAGTAAAACGTGATGACTGAAATCCTGCAACTCAGCCCTCTGCAACAGACTGCGTATTTCGCTGCAGCGCGTGAGGGCCTCCATCTGCTGGACGCCGACGACGTGAGCCGGCTGGTCAGCGTCTCCAGACCTCATGCCAGCAAGCTGCTTGCCGACATGGCGCACAAGGGGGCGCTGCAACGCGTCGGGCGCGGCCGGTATGCGGTCATTCCAGCCGATGTGTTGTATGGCCGCCAGGCCTACGTTGCCGACCCCTACCAGATCATCGACGCGCTGGTGAGCGAGAACGGTGAGCCTGGCTATTACGTGGCGTACCAGAGCGCTGCACTGGTTTACGGCGCGGCGCAGCAGCTGCCGCAAGCCCTGCTGGTGGCCGTGCCGCTGCAGCGCCGCCCTGTCACTATTGGCGCGGGCCGGATCGAGTTTATCCAGGTGCGCGCCGAGAAGTTCTTTGGCTATCGCACGGCGCATTATCACGAAGTGACCTTTG
>CAZEPA010000405.1:4183-4497 GCA_964513955.1 uncultured Anaerolineae bacterium
ACTGCCTGGACCGTTATGACTTGTGCGGCGGTGTCGATGAGGTCAGCCGGACCATCGCAGCCCTACTGCCAGAGATAGACGCCGCCCGGCTGCTCGCCTACGCGCCGCGCATGGACAATCAAGCCCTGGTCCAACGCCTGGGTTTTATCCTGGAACGGCTGGCCGTTGATCAGCCAGTCCCCGATGGGTTGTTGGCTGGCCTTGCCCATCAGGTGAGCCGCAAGACCTGTCTGCTGGATCCCCACGGACCGGCGCAGGGCCCGATCCATACGCGCTGGCGTATCCGGGAGAACATCGTCTTGAACCTGGAGGCA
>CAZEPA010000406.1:0-4480 GCA_964513955.1 uncultured Anaerolineae bacterium
CTGGCTGAACGCGGCGACCGTCATGTTCGGTCTCAGCCTGACGCATCATCAAACCACGGTGCTGTTGCTCCCGGCCGTCATTCTCTTCATCCTGCGTGTGCAACCCGGTCTGGCCCTGCAGCTGCGTCGCTTGCTGATCCTCCTCGTGTGTGCGGGGCTGCCGCTGCTTCTCTATCTGACCATTCCCTGGCGTGCGCTGCACACCCCGTATGCCCGGCTAGAACTGAGCGCGGGCAACGTGCTGCAGCTCTACGAAGGCGGGATGCACGGCTTCGTGCAATGGGCCACCGGCGTGCGTTTCGCCGGTTCGCTGCGCAGCGCCCAGGCTGCCTTGGCGCAGGCGCCGCAGGCGCTGACCTGGGCCAGACAGCAGTTCGGCGTCGTGGGCCTGGCGTTAGCGACCCTGGGCGCGCTGCACCTGCTTCTTCGTCAGCGCCGCGGTATGTTGACCCTGACCGGCGCGGCGCTGCTGGCCTTGCTCAGCTTCAATCTTTTCTATGGCATTGGCGATATTGCCGTCATGTACATCCCGGTCTATTTCCTGCTCGGGCTGTGGTTGGCGACTGGCCTGGCCGCGCTAGCGCAGGCCGGCGATCGGTTGGCGCGCCGGCGCGATTGGAACCTTTCCCTTATTCTGCCGGCCGCCCTGCTCGTTTGGCCTCTCGTGTGGTTGGTCTGGCGTTTTCCGATGTATGATCTGAGTCGGCACAACAGCGCTGCGGTGTTTTGGGAGGAGATTTTCAGCCAGCCGATCCCGGCAAACGCCATTTTGGTCAGCAATGATCGCGACGAAATGACGCCCCTCTGGTATTACCAATTGGTGCGGCGCGAACATCAAGATCTGACTGGCCTTTTCCCCCTGATTGTGACCGATTCTGGGTATAGCAATGTGGTGCGCGTCGTCGAAAGCGCGCTTAGCCTGGGTGGCGGACGCCCGGTCATCCTCATCAAGCCAATGCCTGGGCTTGATGTCAAATTCGATCTGACAGCCACCGGTCAAGTCGTGCGCGTCAACGGCCCTGCAGTCACCCGAACGCCAGAGCGACCGCTGAATGTCAGGTTGGGCGAGGTTCTGCGCTTGACTGGCTACGGCACCGACCCCACCAGCCAGCTGCGGCCCGGCGGCGCGCTGCGCGTCACGCTCTACTGGCAGCCGCAGCAGGCGCTTGATGCCGACTATACGGGCTTCGTGCAACTTCTTGACGCGTCAGGGGTCAAGGTGGCGCAAGGCAACGATCACCTGGCGGGCGGCCTTTATTACCCAACCAGCCTATGGCGCCCAGGCGAGATTCTGCGCGATGTCTTTACGATGACGCTGCCCTCCACGCTGCAGCCTGGCGCGTACACGCTCCTGACCGGCATGTATCGCATGAACCAGGCGAACGGCGACATTCAACCGTTGGCGGCATCGCTCACCATGGGCAAGATCGGCCTGCTGCCCGATGTCGCGCGGGCCGTGACGCCGGTCGAACGGCCGCTGAATGTGGAATTGGGCGATTCAATCCTGCTGTTGGGATACACGCTGCGCCGTTCAGACACGGCCCTGGAGATCATCCTGCAATGGCAGTCTGCGCGTTACATCAACACCGATTATACGGTATTTGTGCATCTCCTCGATCCCACACGCGCGATCGTGGCTCAACATGATGGCGAGCCGGCGGAAGGATTGGCGCCCACCTCGATTTGGGTGCCCGGGCAGCCGATTCGAGACGAACACCGCTTGCTGCTGCCGGCCAATATGGCGCCAGGGACCTACACGTTGGTGTGCGGCATGTATGATCCAGTCACGCGTGACCGGCTGACCGTCACGGGTGGGCCGATATCGCAGCAAGGCGACAGCCTGTTCTTAGAGGAGGTCACCTTCTTCACACGTTAAGCAGGCCGACCCGGTAGCTGCTCCGGCAGCGCAGGATGCCTGCGCCGTTGCGCAAGAACAACAAACGCCGCGAGCTTGTTGCGCAACGCGTCATCAAATGTTATAATGCGTGTGTATGATTTTTCTCATGGCGCGCAGCCGCAAAGTGGATAAACTTCTGAAGGCGTTGGCCTGAGCAACGCCAGGCGACGTTCAGGGTTTCGATTTCCAACATAAATTTGGTGCTGACCTTTCCCCCGCCCAGTGAAAGGAAGAGGTGTATGAAGATTGTTGTTTGCGTCAAACAGACGCCTGACACGGCAGAATTGCCCAAGGTAGACCTGGCGCGCGCCAAGTCAGGTGAGCTGGGGGTGACCATGGTGGTCAACCCCTGGGATGAGTTTGCCCTTGAAGAAGGCATTCGTCTAAGTGAGCGCTTCAAGGCTGATGTCACGGCCGTCAGTATCGGCCCCGCCCAAGCGATCGAGGCGCTGCGTACGGCCATCGCCATGGGCATTGCGGATGCGGTCCTGCTCAGCGATGGCGCGTTCAAGGATGGCGACGCGTGGGCCACCGCGCGTGTATTAGCCGGCGCGATCAAGAAGAGCGGCGCAGCCGATGTGGTAATCACCGGCAAACAGGCCGTGGATGGCAACAGCGGCCTGGTATCCGTGGGCCTTTCACGCCTATTGGGCGCCAGTTATCTGAGCGGCGTCACCAAGGTGGTGGACATCAGCGGCGGAAAGATCACCGTTGAACGCGGCATGGAAGAAGGCAAAGAGACCGTCACGGCCACGCTGCCGGCGGTCATTTCCGTGGCGCGCGAGATCAACGAGCCGCGCTATCCCAGCTTCATGGGCATCCGCAAGGCATCGAAGGCCGCAGTGCCGACGTGGGCCGCTGGCGACTTAGGTCTCAGCGCAGGCCAGGTTGGCAAGGCTGGTTCAGTCATGGATTGGGTGGACATGCGCAAGCCGCCCGCGCGCGCGACCAAGTGTGAAATGATCAAGGCCGACAGTGTGGAGCAGCAAGCCTCCATCCTCATGGATCGGCTGTTAGCCGATAAGGTACTTTAGGGAAGGAGGACACACACCAATGTCAGTTCTTATTTGGGTTGAACAATTCGACGGCAAACCAACCAGTAGTTCCTGGGAGATTCTTGGCAAGGCGCGTCAGTTGGCCGATGAGCTCAAGGTCCCAACCGGCGCCATCGTCCTGGGCAGCGGCGTGGATGCCATTGTCGCGGCCGCCATCAGCTACGGGGCAGACACGGTCTACGCGTGTGATGACGCCAGCCTGAAATCCTTCCGCCTCAATCCGTACGCCGAAGTGATCAAGAAGATCATCGGCGACGCCAAGCCTTCCATCGTCCTCTTCCCGGCCAGCATGCGCGGTCGCGATCTCAGCGGCGCGGTTGCTTGCGACCTCAACACGGGCGTGGCCGCAGACGTGCTTGATCTCTCCCTGCGCGACGGCCGCCTATTGGCCACGCGGCCGATCTACTCCGGCAACATCCTGGTGGATGTGGTGAGCAAAGCTGATCCGCAGATTGCCAGTGTGCGCAACCGCGCGTTCCCTGCGCCCGATGCCAATCCAGGCCGGGCAGGCAACGTGGTCAAGGTCGCGCCGGTGCTGGCTGAAGGACAGGCCGGGGCCGTCGTGAACAACTTCGAGGTGGTTGGCGGCGGCGAGGTCAGCCTGGGCGATGCACGCATCATCGTCTCCGGCGGTCGCGGCGTCAAGGGGCCGGAAGGCTTCGCACCCATCAAGGCGCTGGCCGATGCCCTGGGCGGCGCCATGGGCGCCAGCCGCGCCGCGGTGGACGCGGGCTGGATTCCGTACAAGCACCAGGTCGGCCAGACCGGCAAGACCGTGCGCCCTGATCTGTATGTGGCGTGCGGCATCTCAGGCGCCATTCAGCACCTGGCCGGCATGGGGTCATCCAAGGTCATTGTTGCCATCAACAAGGATCCCGAAGCGCCTATTTTCGGCATTGCGAACTACGGCATCGTCGGCGATCTGTTCGCCGTGGTGCCGGCGCTGACGGCTGAAGCGAAGAAGCGCCTGGGCTAACCAATTTCGTTAGCTGGGTCGAAATGCAATAAAAAAGAACCGGGTTTCTGACGAAATCCGGTTCTTTTTTTCTGTGGCGTAAGACTAGCCGCCGATGGGTGTGGGCGGAATCTTACTCGTGTTCCATGATCGTTCGATCTTGGCTGCATCACGCAGCTTGGTCAAGAAATCGGTGAAAGCCTGCTGCTTCTTGCTCGCCAGCGTGCTGTCATCCAGTTTTCGTGCGGGGTCCTTCTCCGTAACCTGGATGATGTGATAGCCAAACTGCGTCGTCACGATGTCGCTGATCTGGTTGACGTCGAGCTTAAAGGCGGCGTCTTCGAACTCCGCCACCATGCGGCCCTTGCCGAACCAACCCAGGTCGCCGCCTTGCGCCGCCGAGCTGTCCTCAGAGACTTCCTTGGCCACGACGTCGAAGGGTTCGCCCTTCTTGAGGCGTTCCAACGCAGCCTTGATCTTCTCGTCGGCCTTTTGTTTCTCTTCAGCCGTGGCGGTGGCAGCCACCTTGACCAGGATGTGCCGCGCGTGGATTTCCTCTTCGGTCGTGGGCAC
>CAZEPA010000407.1:0-4467 GCA_964513955.1 uncultured Anaerolineae bacterium
CCGCTGACCATTGAGAAGATCTCCGGCAACTCCGAAGGCGCGATCACCGGCTGGGCCTTTACCAATGACGCCATCCCCGCCGTGAGCAGCCTGACGAAAGTAGCCAGTTCCGTGTTGACGCCAATTCCGAACGTCTACCAGGCCGGGCAATGGACCTACAGCCCGTCCGGCTTGCCAATCTCCATCCTGACCGGCAAGCTGGCGGCGGACAAAGTCATCAAGGCGCTGGCGTGAGGCCGGTCAGGCGCAGGCTTGCTTCCCAGACTTGCCGGCCCAGCCCGCGGTCCAGGGCTGGTGCGGCTGGTTTCTCGTCCACGGTCAGGTGAAAGAAGCGGCCGCTCACGTGCGCCAGTTCGGGGGCGGCCGCCAGGGTGTACAACGCCTCGCCGGAGATCGCCGGGTCCTTGAGCATTGGCCCGATGAGGACGCGCTGGAACCATCGGTACAGCGGCCCGTTGTTGTTGCCGATATTTGTCCGCACGTCACCCGGATGCATGGCGTTAATGGTGACGCCCGTCCCGTGCAGCCGGTCGGCCAACTCCCACGTAGTCAGCAGTTGCGCGATCTTGGATGCGCCGTAGCTCCGATAGCCGTTGTAGCGCCTGCGCTCCCAGTTCAGATCAGCCAGATGCAGCCCGCCAAACCGGTGGCCTTCGGAGTTGACCTGGATGATGCGGGCGGGCGCGCTCTGCTTGAGACGTTCGAGCAGGAGATGCGTCAGGAGAAACGGCGCGAGGTGATTGACGCAAAACACCGTCTCGAACCCGTCCCTCGTGAGAGTTCGGGTCGTCGAGAACAGCCCAGCCGAATTGATCAGCACGTCAATCCGCGGATAGTCTCCCAGGAGACGTTCGGCTGCGGCGCGAACACTCGCCAGGTCGCTGAAATCTGCGAGGACGACCCCGACCGGCGCGTGGGTGTGCGCCAGAAGCTCTCTTTGCACGGCCGCGGCCTTGCCGGGGTTGCGGGCGAGCAGGACGATATGAGCGTCGGCGCGGGCAAGCCGCCTGACGGCCGCCAGCCCCACACCCGAGGTTGCCCCAGAGACGACGCAGAGCTTCCCGGTCATCGCAGCGGTCGTCGTCTTCTGGCGAGCGCGGCGGTTCTCGATGAAGGCGAGTTCGTCCGGCCACTTGAATGCGGCCATAGCTTCCTTCCTTTTAGCCGAAGACCCGGCGCATGAAACGGCGATAGCGCTTCTTGAGCAGCGGAATCCCGTCCAGGATGGCGCCCCACAGGTCGAAATAGTCGCGTTGCGCAATGATCCGACCGTCTTGGTGCAGGGTGAGCTTGGTGCTGCCGTAGACGGGCGTGGGCGGATACTTGGTGAAGGCCATCGTCATGATCCAGTCCATGAGGATGACATCAGCGTCCTGGGCGATGGAGAGGATCTCCATGTGCAGGCTTTGGCAGCGCTGCGTCAGCCGTTCGCAGAGACCAATGAATCCCTCTATGCCTTCGATGCGCTGGATGGAATCTTCAAAAACCACGTCGGGGTGATAGTACGGGTAGAGATGAGACCAGTCTGGTTTGCCGTCTGTGTTATAGGTTCTGCCCCACAATTCCCTGATGGTATTGACGTCTAGCGGCCTGCGCACGCTGGGTTCATTTTTCCCAGGTGGGGAGGAGCCGGGGGGCGCTTCCTTTTCTTCCATACGTCTCATCTCCAACTGCCTTTACGGGGTTTTGGGGGATCGGACTGCCGTACGATATGGCGCTCTTCACCCGCATGGCCGGCGTCCCTGCGGGCGTCATGTTTGCGTTGATGGGCGCGGCGCTGTTGGCCGGCGCCCAGTCGTTCCTCGAAAAGACTGGCAACCATGCAGAAACTTCCTGGCGCAGCAGGAGTGCTTGCCAACATCTGGAGCAAGCAGCCAGGCGCTGGCAGTCGCCCAGGCGCGAGGCGCACCACCAGGAATAAGACCAGGCAATCCGCGGCGATCCGTGCTCATCCGCGGCCTATCTTCAGGTCAGGGGCGCGCCGACCATGCCGCCGAACCACCAGGCGAGCACGGTGACCACACCGACAATGACGGCCGGTTCGCGAAAGGGCCCGGTGACATCGCCGCTGAAACTGCTCGCCTCGGACTGGCGTAACTGGCGGATCAACACGAACGGCGCCAGCACGAACGCCACAGCCATCACGCGCATGGGCACGATGTTGAGCGCCACACAGGCAACCAAGAGGGCGAGGGCAATGACAATCACGCCGTACACCAGAATGTTTGCAAACCGTTCCCCGGCCAGGCCCACCGTATTCACATAACCAGCCTTGCTGTCGCATTCGCGATCACGCAGCTGGTTGAAAAGCTGGCCATAGAGCGAAATGGCGACGACAAACGCACAGGGCAGCAGCCAGCGCCAGCCGCTGGTTTGAAAGGTGAAGTAGGCGCACAGAAACTGCAGCGCGGCCAGCAAGAGCACGTGCGAGACCAAATCTGCCCCGGGGATAGCCTTCAGACGGACGACGCGCCAGGAATAGAGAAGGCCGAGCAGCAGGCACAGCACACCGAGCACGAACGGTCGCCAGCCCGCCAGGGCATAGAACGCGGCCGATCCCATCGCCACGATGAAACACGCGATATAGGCGAAACGCGCAGATACATCGCCCGCTGAAATCGGATTGCGCAGCACCTTCTTGGCGTCGCGCGCATCGTCATCGGCATCTTCAACATCGTTGATCATGAAAGCAAAGGCCACGGCCAGCAGGTTACCCAGCAGCGTGGCAACGAGCGGCACAGAAAACTGATAAGCGCCGGCGACATTGAATCCAAAAAAAGTGGTCACCAAGACAAATCCGACAAACTCATCGAGACGCGTCAGGCGCCAGGCCAGGGTAGCCCGGCGGGCAATTGCAGATACCATAGAAATGTCCTTTCCTCGACTAAATGTGGATGCATCAAACGGGAGTCGAAGCGGGGCGTCACGACGAGAGGCGAGAAGCCACCAGCAGCACGTCTACGATGTCAATGTCGCCGTCGCCGGTCCCCTGGCTATCCACGTCGAAATTGCGATCATAGCTGCCGTAAGTCACAAATGCGTTCCAGGCTTGAGCCACGCCGGTAATATCCAACACACTGGTCGCGCCATCGCAGTTGGTATCCGACCAGGCGTCGGTGAAGGGGGCCAGGTAGCCGCCGATGAGCGTACGACAAACCGGGCAAAAAACGCCGCTCGCCGGGTCGCTGCGGATGCGCAGCATCAGGCAATCGTTGGTCGCCCGATACCACTCATCGTAGGTGCAGCCAGGAATACAACTTGTGCCTGGCGTTCCGTTCCAGCGGGGGCAACCGGCGACGTTGTCGCAATTGGCGCGCAGGGGGTTGCCGCCGTTGTTGGGACCGAAGCTGTACTCGTCGCCGAGCAAAGCAAAACTGTGGCTGAATTCGTGAATGGCAACCTGCGGCCCGTACTGCGGGAAGCGATGGTAGGCCACGGCGAAATTGACACTGCCAGAGCCCCCGTACTCGTTGTTGTTGACGAGCACGATGATCTTGTCATGGGGCGCCTGGCTGGCAAGGGGCAAGACGATGTTGCTGTTGCAGCAGATCAGGCGCGGCGTGCCAAAACAGTTGTAGTTGCACTCCAGATCGGTGGTGCTCGCAATGGCCCGCACGTTGATGACGTTGGGGCGGGCGCTGTACGGCTCCACCTGGCGGAAATAGTTCGCCATGTAGGCCACATCCGAGCGAAAGGTGTCCAGGCTGGCGGTCGTCGTGTAATCATCGCCCAGAAAGAGCAAGTCCAGGCAGTTGTCGCCGCAGCACGGCGTGGAAACGTCTTCCCACACCGTTGTGGGCGCCTCCGTGGCGCGCTGCACACGTGCATTCAACCCCGTGGCGCGCAACAACAACGCGCCATTCAGATCATACACCTCAATGCCATCCGCGCCGGGCAGATCAGGCGTCGAGACGACGGTATCGAGCACGGGCGGATTCACGGCCGCATGCGGCGCATCCAGCTCGTCCGACCAGGGCGCGCCCCAGACCGTCTTGCCCAGGGAGAACTGCTGCGTGGTGAGCGCGCCGCCCCTGGCATCGAGCAGCAGCAAGGTGTAAAGGTCCTCCGTGTCCAGCGGGCTGCCGCTGTCCGGCAGAAAGCCGCGGCGGCCTTCGACAGCGGTCAGACTAAACTGCCCCGCCTCCACATGCAGGCTGAACAGCAGGATCGGCTGCTCGCTGCCGGCTGCGACTAGCGCGACCTTGCCTGCGAGCAAAAGCCCCAGTGCAACCAGCAGGCTGACGCCAAGTTGGGAGCAAAACCGGCGCGCAGAGCAATGCAAATCCCACGCGAGCATGGTGGTACCTCCACAAGAGATAGGTACAGGGCATCGGCAGTCAACACCGATGCATTATAGTGATAGGCGGGAATTCCCCAAAATCGGCCGTGTTTGCCATCGCCGTTGGATAAACAAAAACCTCTCGCCAATGCGAGAGGTCATGAGTGGAGCTGAGGGGATTCGAACCC
>CAZEPA010000408.1:0-4459 GCA_964513955.1 uncultured Anaerolineae bacterium
GCCAGCCCAACACGCCCAAGCTGGTGGGCGGTGCGCTGCCCAACCCCGGCTACGCAGCTTGATCTGATTTGCTATGATTTAAATAGCTTTAGGCGTATATTCGGTGCCGGCATGAAGGATGATTGTCATGAGCACTGAAGAGAAGGATGCATCGCATTTCGAGCGCGAGCACCAGCGCCTGGAAGCCCTGCTGCGCGCCCACCTGCTGGCGGTGGTGGGGCTGGACTTTGTCGGGGCGCAGCACAAATTCGAGCGCTGGCACCGGGGCCTGCTGCGCCACATCGAGATCGAAAACACCCGCCTGCTGCCCCACGTGCCCGCCGGCGCCCGCTGGGACGCCCGCGTCTACCAGCTGGAACACGAGCGCATCGCCCTGCTGGCGCAGGAACACGCCGCCCGCGTGGCCGCGCTGGACCAGCGCACGCCGCGCGGCGAGATCGCCCGGCGCCGCGCCGCGCTGGCCCTGCTGGACGCCGCGCACGCGCTGCGCCACCTGCTGGAGCACCACCACCAGCGCGAGGAAATGGCGCTGGCGCATGAGTTACCGGCGGCCGTGCAAGCGGCAGCCTGGATACCTGGATGAACCAGAGTCAGCTCATGGTTGGTGTGTTTGATGGTGGAAATCAAGCGTTGTCGTAATTGACAACATGAAGGCTGAGCTCATCGTCCGTTTCAAGGCTCGGCCATCTACCCACTTAAAACGAATCCAGCGCCACAAAAGCCAGCGGTGCCGCTGTCCTGGCATCCAGCAGCACCGTCCACACCACGCCCTTACGGCCCTGGATGGGCAGGTATTTCAAATCCGCCACGACGCGGCCTGACTGTGCCACGCCCTCGTGGATCAACGCTGCATCCTTGGGAAACCGCCCTTCCAAATCCGCCACCGGACGCGCCGCCGCCAAAATGGCTTGCCGGCCTGCCGCGTAAGGTTGCCAAAGCTCGGGTCGTGCCGCTACTGGCACGCCATCCAAAGCCTGCATGGTGTAGTCCACCACTTCGCCACCTACCAGCGGGCGCAGTGACAGCCAAGTGGGGCCAGTCAACGGCAAGGCCTCGATCCCCGCTGGCGTGCGCGGCAGCAGACTTGGCGGAATGTCGTTGGCATGCACCACCCGAAAGCGGTTGTACTCAAAAACCGCATGCACCGGCCGCGCCTCGTAAATGGTGTGCAGGCCATAGCCCAGCGCCGCCAGTTGCAGCACGCCGATCACCGAGAAGTCCAATATCTTCTCGCGTCGCGACTTGCGTGAGTTGAACACCACGAACGTGATCAGCGGTCCAATTACCACATCCACCCCCGCCACCAGCCAAAACAAATCGCGCCCTCCAGATAAGGTGTGGAATGGGGATGAAAACCAAAGAAAAAAAACAGCTGCTGCAGCTAACAGAGCTACCAACAGGCTGATCGAAAAATGGACAAGAAAAGCGCCCGACTTGGTTTTCCAAATCCGCATTAAATCGCCCTTTCATGTAGAAATCGTGCAGCCGAATAAAATTTTCTGAAAAAATGAGATAATTTATAATATCATTTTGATTTGATTAAATAATGATCAAAAAAAAGACCGCCGAAGCGGTCCAGTTAGGTTGATTCAACCGAAAATTAAGCAGCCTTGCAAGATCCCGGCAAATATTTGAGTGGCATGGGGTTGGTGGCCGCAGGACCGCATTTCCATTCGGTAATGGTCTTGCCCCCATCGGTCTTGCCGACGAGTGCAGTCCCGCCAACATACGGTTTCATCGAAATTGAATTCAGGGCATTGGTCGTGTCGCCCTTCAATCCCGTTTCATCCCCAACAACAGTGATTACGCCGTCTTTATCTGCCGATCCAGATTTGACCATTTTGGTTGCGGTTACCGTGCAGGATGAGGCGAGCGGGGCCTCAATATCCACGCCGGGTGCATTTTGCACGGTATCAGTAATGGTTGTGCGGCAAGATGAAGCTGCCAGAATCACTTCCGATACGCGTGCGCGCACCGTGTAATCCTGATAAGCTGGCAGCGCCACGGCAGCCAGAATGCCGATGATGGCCACCACGATCATCAATTCGATCAGCGTAAAGCCTTGCTGGAGTTTCTTCATTTCGATTTCCCTTCAAAAAATTTGAACTTTGGAGACACTCGTTGACGTGCGTCGCCGCACGCCTTGAATGGGTGCACGAGGTGTGCCAAAGACCTGGCCGGGGTCGATTCGTGAAGAAATGGACGTTTTGGGCGTGTGCCGGGGGTGAAACGGATGCCAAGGTGCGGTTTTGTCGCGCCGGGCAGCCGACGCGGGGCCGGCCTGTCGCGTTAATTGGGCGACATGGCGCGTGCCGGTTGTGACAGCGCGAGCGGCGGAGGTGCATGGCCCGGTTGGCCGATGCAAGGGGACGTGGGCAGGGCGGGCGGCGGATCAGCCGCAGCTGCCATGGCCTGGCGTAGTGCCCAAGCTATTGGTTAAATCGGCCTGTGCCCGGTGCCGTGAAATCGTGAGCGGCTATTCTTTTTGTAGTTTTCGGGAGTCCGACTCGCTGCTCGGTCAGCAATAGGGTGAGTCGGCTTCAAATTTCGGGGAGGGTGTCGCTGTACCGGGCTACCTGTGGGGCGTAGGTCATCAGCCGCATTGGCTCCACGAGGGCGTGCCGGATGCGAATCTGCGCCATCCGGCCGCAGTGCTGCTGGCGTTGGCGGGGTCACTAGAATGAGCCGCATGCAGCCCGCCGACACCCTTTATCCCATCAGCCTGAACACGGCCGCCGTCCTGACGGGCCGCAGCATGCGCACGTGGCAGCGCCGCATCGAGGAAGGGCAGGTGCCGCGCCTGGGTGATGGGCGCGGCGCGCAGGTTCCGTTTGCGGCGGTGCGGCCGGAGCTGGCGGTGCACTTGACCGACGAGGATGTGCGGATGCTGGTGCGTGCCGACCAGGGCGATGCCGCTGCGCAGGCCGACGTGGGCGCGCTGTTTGCGCTGGCGGCGCTGGATGAGGCCAAGGTGCACGCAGGTCGAAAACCTGCGCCCCTTGCTCGGGGGGGGGGGGGGGCAACATTATGCCAGCGCTGCACTTCCTCACGCAAGCGGCGGAGCAGGGCGATGCCGATGCCATGCACTGGCTTGGCATGCTGCACGCGGACGGGCTGTGCGAGGGTGACGGCCAGGCCATGGCCCTGATGTGGATCGCCAAGGCCGCGGCGCATGGGCATGTGATTGCGCAGCGGCAACTGGCGACGTTGATGCCGTCGGCAGCGGCGGGGCCAGGTTAATCGAAAACCATAGCGGCTGACTTGCGCAAGTCCCCTACCGTTCTCTTACCAATGCTCAGGCTTGCTGGCGGGTTTCTTTCTGGTGGGCACGTTCTGCGGCAACTGTGACTGGGCCAGTTCGTCATCCCTGATGTGGTGGCGAACCCAGTGGGCCAAGGCTGTCAGCCGTTTGTTGGGCACCTTGCCCGAGGCTCTACCTTTATCGAGCAAAGGCATTACCAGGCCGACCGTGGCAGCCGGTGCATCCTCGCGGATCATGCGCAAGGCGGGTTCCATATCGCTGTCGTTGGAGCAGATGACCAATTGATCGCATGCGCCACGGACCGCATCGCGGTAGGCATGCAGCGCGATGTTCACGTCAGTCTGCTTCTCTTCGATCATCCAGACACGCGCAACGCTGCTCTTGCTGGGGTCAACACCCTCCTGATGGCAGGGCAAGGATGTGGGCTCGAATATGTGGAAGCCATGGATGACTTGGATCAGGCCGGGGCTGTGTGCCTGGAGCGCACGGTGGTATTGGGTCTGCGCCTGAACGGAGGCTTCTCCATGCCGGGCATAGGAAGCCTTGACCGGCGCCGTGAAATATTTGATTGCCACAACCTCGGCGCCAGGATCCTGCTGCAGCAGGATACGGTTACGAAACAGCGCTGCCAGATCCAGCCACTTGTACGGCGTCCCCTTGAGCCGTGAGTAGTAGAGGTTGTAGCCGTCGATGTAGATGACTGTTCGGGTCAATTGGGGCGCCACAAATGAAAAGACCACCTTGCGGTGGCCTTTTCGCCCTAAGCCTGAGCCAACTGAATGACACCGCGAAGGGATTGTATGAATTCAATTATAGCCAGTAGCGGCCGGGCTTCAATCCCTGGGCATTAATCCCGCGTCACGCGCAGCACCTCTTCGCGGCTGGTGATGCCTTGCGCGATCAGGCGTTCGCCGTCCTCGCGCATCAGGTGCATGCCCTTGGCCAGCGCGGCGCGGCGGATGTCGGCCTCGGCGGCCTGACCGTGGATTTGCGCGCGGATGGCGTCGTCGACCACCAGCAGCTCGAACACGCCGGTACGGCCCGCGTAGCCGGTGTGGCCGCAGGCTTCGCAACCCTTGCCGCCACACGCGCCGCAGTATTTGCGCACCAGCCGCTGCGCCAGCACGCCCAGCAGCGAGGACGAGAGCAGAAACGGCTCCACCCCCATGTCGGTCAGGCGGGTGACGGCGCTGGCGG
>CAZEPA010000409.1:0-4458 GCA_964513955.1 uncultured Anaerolineae bacterium
ACTCATCTTCCCAACGACGCAGCGCGCTGACCGGCACCTTGTCCAGGAAGCCGTTGGTAGCGGCAAAGATAGTCATCACCTGGTGATCGAGCGCCACCGGCAGGTACTGCGGCTGCTTGAGCACTTCGGTCAGGCGTTGGCCGCGATCGAGCTGGGCCTGCGTGGATTTGTCCAGGTCAGAGCCGAACTGAGCAAAGGCCGCCAATTCACGGAACTGGGTCAGTTCTAGCTTCAGGCGGCCGGCTACCTTTTTCATAGACTTGGTCTGCGCAGAGCCGCCCACACGGGACACCGAGATGCCGACGTTCAAAGCCGGGCGAATACCGGCGTAGAACAGGTCGGATTCCAGGAAGATCTGGCCGTCCGTGATCGAGATGACGTTCGTTGGAATGTAGGCCGACACGTCGCCAGCCTGCGTCTCGATGATGGGCAGGGCCGTCAGCGAGCCTCCGCCGTAATCGGCGTTGAGGCGGGCAGCTCGTTCCAGCAAACGCGAGTGCAGGTAAAAAACATCGCCGGGATAGGCTTCGCGACCAGGCGGGCGGCGCATGAGCAGCGAGACCTGGCGATAGGCCTGGGCGTGCTTGCTCAAGTCGTCGTAGACGATCAACGCGTCCTTGCCTTGTTCCATGAACTCTTCGCCGATGGCGCAGCCGGCATAGGGCGCAATGTACTGCAAAGCAGCCGGGTCGGAAGCGGTAGCCGCGACCACGATGGTGTGATCCATCGCGCCGTACTGTTCGAGGGTAGCCACCAGCTGCACCACTTGGGCGCGCTTCTGGCCGATGGCCACGTAAATGCAAATCAGGTCCTTGCCCTTTTGATTGATGATTGTATCAATCGCAATGGCCGTCTTGCCGGTCTGGCGGTCGCCGATGATCAGCTCGCGCTGGCCGCGACCGATGGGGATTAAGGCGTCAATGGCCTTGATACCGGTTTGCACAGGTGTATCCACCGACTGACGGGCAATGACGTTGGGCGCAATGCGCTCCACCGGGCGCGTGGCGCTGGAGTTGATAGGGCCTTTGCCGTCCAGCGGCTCACCCAGCGCGTTGACCACGCGGCCGATCAGGGCGTCGCCCACGGGCACCGACACGATACGGCCGGTGGAACGAACCAGATCGCCTTCTTCGATCTCGGTGTACTCACCCAGGATGATGACACCGACGCTGTCCTCTTCCAGGTTGAAGACAATGCCCATGGTGCCGTTGGCGAACTCGACCAACTCGCTCGCCAGGGCATTCGTCAGGCCCTTGATGCGGGCGATGCCATCGCCCACTTCGGTGACGGTGCCCACGTCCACCATGCGCGCCGGCGCTTCAAACGCTAGAATTTGCTTCTTAATGAGATCCGCGATGCTCTCAGTTTGAGAGGCAGTCATTACCGCCATCTAGTTTCTCCTCATGCCTCTGGGTCACGTTGACGGACGCACAGAAAGGTCGGTGCTCGTGCGTGCATTAACGCACCGCGGCGGCCAGTTGTTCACGCATGCGACTCAGGCGACTGGCGACGCTGGTATCAATCAGCTTGTCGCCCACGCGCACAATCATGCCGCCCAACAGCGCCGGGTCCTCAGTGTATTGGAACTCAAGGCCGGCGCCAAACTGCGCGCTGAGCTTTTCCTGCAAGGCTTGGCGGTCGCTCTCGGCCAGCGGTTGGGCGCTTGTCACCGCAACCGTTTGAGCGCCTGCCGCCGTGCGCTGCAGGATGGCGTTCAGTTCTGCCACCACCTCGCGCAGCTTATTCAAGTCGCCATGTGACAACAGGACTTGCAGCAAGTCAGTTTCCAGCTTGCCGAAGTCGGTTGGCAAGAGACTGGTCAGCGCGGCGTTGCGGCCGGCAAACTCCTGTGCCTGGTCGCTCAGCCGGCGCAGCAACCCATCCTTCTCCAGCCGGTCAGCCAGAGCCGTCAGGTGCTGTGACCAGTGTTCCACAGCGGCGGCCAGAAAGCCGCTCGCATAGTCGCGTGCGCTGGTTTCGGCTTTCACTGTAGTTTACTCGCTAAGAACTCATTGACCATGCGCTTCTGCTCGATCGGGTTCGTCAGTTCATGGCCCAGGATGCGCTCCGCGGCCAGGACGGCCAGATCGGCCACCTGGCGCTGCATATCACGCAGCATTTGCGCGCGCTCAGCCGATGCATCTGCACGCGCTTTCGTCTTAATCTCTTCAGCCTCCGCTTGCGCCGTCGCGAGGATGCTCTCACGCACCTTTTCGCTGTCGCTGGCCACGGCCGCGATACGCGATTGCGCGGCGCGGCGTTCCTCGTCCAGCTTCTTCATCAACTCCGCCCGCTCGGTTTCCGCGGCTTGGCGCGCCCGGTCGGCGGCCTTCATCCCGTCCTCGATACGCTGACGTCGTGCATCCAGCATATTCATTACGGGCTTTAGTAAAAAGCGCCGCAGCAAGAAGAACAGGATCAGGAAGTTGATGATTTGCGCAAGCAGGAAGGCGCCGTTAATTCCAAGTTGTCCAAAGATATCCAAGCTGGCACCCCCTCAAGTCCTTACATGGACCTTGTCATGCAAAAATTTCGATCTGGATCTCTCGATGGAGCCATTACTTGAAGGTCGCGAGACCCGGCGCGCCCACGAAGACCAACAACAGGGCAACCACCAGCGCGTAAATGGCGATTGCTTCGGCGAACACGATGCCAAGAATCATGTTCGTGCGGATTTCACCGGCCGCTTCAGGGTTGCGACCCATAGCCTGCAGTGCGCCCATCACGAGCAAACCGACGCCGATGCCGGGGCCAATGGCGCCCAAGCCAATCGCGAGACCCGCAGCCAGAACTGCATTCATAATTTTCGATCCTCCTCAATGATTCTGTCAGGTGTTGTTTCTAGCTACTTCAGGCAGCGTCACACGCGTGTGTGACTTTTCCAAGATCAACCTTTGACCTGCCAGCCGGCGCATGAAGCCGGCGCGGGCAGACGACTCAATGGGCCGCCACCGGCGCTTCGGCGCCGTGGCCATGGTCCTCATGCCCCTCGTGGCTGACGACAGCCGAAGAGAGGAAAATGAGGGTCAGAATGGCAAAGACGAAGGCCTGCATGAAGCCGACAAAGAGCTCCAGGCCGTAGAATGGCAGCGGAATCAGGTACGGAATCAAGAAAGGCATGACGAACAGCAAAACCTGCCCCGCGAAGATATTGCCAAAGAGACGAAAGGAGAAAGAGATGAGCTTCGCGAACTCGGAGATCAGCTCCAGGATGCCCACGAAGGCATCCACCGGCTTCATCCCGGTGATCGTCGGCAGGAAGAATTTGCGCCAATACTTGCCGCCCAGCGCGCGCATGCCCTCGGCCTGCGTCAAGATGACCGAGATCAGCGCCAGCGCCAGCGGCACGTTGAGGTCCGTGGCGGCGGCGCGGAACAAGGGCTTCAGGACATAGCCGCCGTACTTGCTGTCGTGGCTCTCCGGGGCGGCTGCTTCGGCCTCGCCGCTGGCCGCGGCCTTGTGCTCAGCCAGGATTTCCTGCACCTGTTCATCGGTCAGGCTGATCGGTTCTTTGATCAGGGTACGCAGGCCCAGGAAAGAGCCGAGCTTGTAGCCGGTACGCACCGTGCCGTTGGTATGGGCTGTGGCGGTTTCGATCGGCTCGATCACGCCGATGCTGTCAAAGCCAGGAATCAGCTCCCACCAGTTCGCGACCATCAGGAACATCATGATGGTCATGAAAATCGGGAACCAGCGCTTGGCGTTGACCTTGCCCGCGATGTCTTCGGTCATGCGGTAGAAAATCTCAAGGAACCATTCGATCAGGTTCTGAAAGCCGCTGGGGATTTCTTTGAGATTACGACCGACCAAGAAGGCAATGAGCAACAGGGTGAGGTCAGCGATCAGGGTGGTAATCAGGGTATTCGTAACCGGGAAGCCAGCGATGGAAAAGAGTTCTTCCGCGGGCAGTAGAATGGTAGGCAGCGGCACCGGTAAGAGGACAGCGCCGCCTAACATCACAGCGAGGACAACAACGATCATGAGAAGGTTGCGTGGTTTGAACAGATTGCGCACTCTGCTACATCCTCCTTCTTGCGGAGGTGCGAAGCTCTCTGCGTATGCTTCGCGCCTCGGATTCCCTACTTCTTTTCCTGGTCATCTTCGGTATCGGGTGCAATGGCCCGGTACACGCTTCCCAAGCGGTGAACGAGGAAGAATGTAGCAGTAGCGGCGCCAGTGCCCATACCAATGAGAAGCCCCCACGGCGCGGCGCTCGTTCTTGTGTCAAACCATAAGCCAACGCCCAAGGGAACGAACAAAAAGAGCGGGACGACAAGCATTAACATCAACGCTTCTCGATGCCACGGATGCTGAGTCACGATGCTTTTTCCTGAGTCAACATCCGCCTCAATGTCGCCGCGGCTCCCAAACGAAAGGTCTAACCGAAATCTGACTCTCAGCGACCATGTTTGGATTATAACATATTGTACCAAGCGGCGCAAATGAGGAACAGACCAG
>CAZEPA010000410.1:0-2305 GCA_964513955.1 uncultured Anaerolineae bacterium
CTGTCAATCCAGCCCAGCGCCAGCAGGTCCTGCAGGCCGCGATGCAGCCCGGTGATGATGTTGCCGTCGCCCACGGAGACGAAAATGTAGTCGGGCGCACGCCAGCTCAGCTGCTCGCAAATCTCGAAGGCAGCTGTCTTTTTGCCTTCCACGGTGTAGGGGTTGTAACCCGTGTTGCGACAGTACCAGCCGAACTCTTTCGACGCGGCCAGGCAAAGCTCGAACGCCGCGTCGTAGTTCCCGTCCACCAGGAGCACGGTCGCGCCGTAGGTCAACAACTGCGCCACCTTGGCCGTCGGCGCCGTTTTGGGCGCAAAGATCACCGTCGGTTGGCCGATACTGGCCGCCAAACCGGCCAGCGCGGCGCCGGCGTTACCGGTGCTGGCCGTCGTCACGATGGACGCGGATTGCTCTTGCGCCTTCAGCAGCACCAGCGCGCTGGCGCGATCCTTGAATGAGGCCGTGGGGTTGCGGCCATCGTCTTTGACGAACAGGTTGGACAGGCCGAGCTGCGCGCCCACGGCGACCGCACGATAGAGCGGTGTGCCGCCGACGTGCAGCGGCGGTGCGACCGCGTCATCCGCGATCGGCAGCAGCGCGCGATAGCGCCACATGGACAGGTCGCGGCTGGCAGTCAGCGCAGCCGGCGAGGTGGCAGCCGCGATCCCGACGTAGTCGTAGATGGCATCCACGATGCCGGTATCCCCGTGATGTGGACAGACGTACTCAATTTCGTGCGGCGCGTAGGTTGCGCCGCATACCGTACAACGCCAACCGATTAGTTGGTTCACAGAGTAGTTGCTTTCCCCCCGTGCTTTAGCGTCGGCCATCTTGCCTGGTCAAGTAATCTGCAGGGCGTGCTCCAATGAAATACGGGACATTCAGCTTCTCTAGCGCATTAACCACCACAAGGGTGACTTCAATAGGTTCAAGCAAGGTGGTTTTTTTCCAATTCAGCTAGAGGCCCATAGGCTTTTTGCGCTAGATCAGAACCTAATAAAATTTCTGCCAACCCACGTCGCAATTCGGTTTCATTTGCCTGGGGATAGCGTTGACGCAAGCCGACGAGCGCCAATTGTTTCATAGTCTCGAACATCTGACCCACCATCTCTGCTTTGCGCCACGATGGCACGGTGCGTATCAGCGCCATGTACAACCGCTCAGTGTTTGGGTCAGTATCCGACAGAGGCTTCGTTTGCATGAGTTGTTTCCGCCGCAGTCGCGCCGCTCAAGGCGCGGTTGCCCACTTCATCGCTTTCATCCAGCGACTCTTTGCCGGTCCTTAGGGCCTGGTCAACAAAATGTCGGCCATGAACTGCGCATGGAGATACGCAATCTGCACGCCGCCTTCGTTAGGAATCGGCTCGATTTGTTCATTCCCGTTGACATCTTGACCGTCCAGGATGCGTTTCGTCAAAGCTGCGGCCGACCGCACATCCGCATCCACGGCGTTCAGGTCCGTGGCCTGCGCAATCTTCAGCGTCAGATCACGGAGACTGCTCACCCATTCACTCACATTGTTCGCCGCAATCTGAACATGTGCGGCATGCAGCTTGATGTTGCTGGTCGCATCTGGCGTACCGGCGGCCAGGCCAGCATGTTCAAAGGTTCCCTGGATGTAGCCCACGTGCGCGCCGCTAGGAAGAAGGCCGAAGCCATCGCCGGGATTGGTCACCATGCCGTCGCCGTCGAGGTCGCCCGCGTGCTCGCCGCCATTGCCCTCGATCAGGTTGATGATCCCCTCAGCCGCCTGTTTGACCTGCTCCAGGTTCTGCGCCTGCAGCGCGGCCAATTGAGCGGCGCTGGCCTCCTGGAGAAGTTGGGCCTGGATGCGTAGGCCGACCGCGTAACCGATGTTGTTAGGGGTATCGTCGCGTGCCACGAGCAGATGGCCGATATGCATCAGGGCTTCGGGCGGCAGTTGTCCACGCAAAAGGACATCGGCCGTGGGCAGCGGATTGTTGTCTGGCGCTGGCTCGATCGTGACCACCGCGGAATCAAAATCAGACAGCAGGAGCGTGCCGTTTGGTTCGGCAAATCGGAGGCGGCCCTGCCCATTCGCAAAGGTGATGATTCCCAGGCTTTGGCGCCTTTCATCCCCGCGCAGCAGCCACACTTCGTACTGCTGGTTTGCTCCTGGCGCCGGCGCTCCCTGCAGAGTAACGGTGGCCTGATCGGAGAGAGCAGAGCCGTCGCTGAAGCGCACACTGGAAGTGTTCTCAGCCGTCATGCCCATCCCGCCGCCTTGACGGCCGCGCAGCGCCAGAAAAGCGCCGACGATCACGATCAGCGCCACGGCCGCCAG
>CAZEPA010000410.1:2405-4455 GCA_964513955.1 uncultured Anaerolineae bacterium
GTAGTCTCGGAGCTGGTCACGGCCGTTTGGAACGCGGTCGCCATCTCGCTGACGCGGCTGAAGCGGGCCGCGGGGTCTTTGGCCAGCGCTTTCTGAATCACCGCTTCGGCGGCCGCTGGCAGCTGCGGATTGAACTGTCTCGGCGGCGGCGGCGGCTGTGTGATATGCTGCATCATGACGGCCGTGGGCGAATCAGCCTGGAAGGGTACGCGGCCGCAAACCATCTCGTACAGCACGATGCCCAGCGCGTACAGATCGCTGCGCGCATCCACCGGCTGACCCGCGGCCTGCTCAGGCGCCATGTAGGCAGGCGACCCCATCACGCTGCCGGTGGCGCTGAGCTGAGCCGCATCGCTGAGCATCTTGGCGATGCCGAAATCGGTCAAGACCGGCTCGCCCTCGGCCGTGAACATGATGTTGGACGATTTGATATCGCGATGAATGGCATCACGTTCGTGCGCGTAGTCCAGGGCCGAGGCCAATTTTGTCAGCAGGCGCGCCGTTTCGGCCAGCGGCATGACCGCGCCCCGGCTGCGCCACTGCGCCAGGCGATCTTGCAGCGTGCCGCCATTCAGGTATTCCATGACCATGAACGGCTGCTCGTTTTCGATGCCAAAGTCGTACAGTTGAACAATGTGCGGATGACGGAGTGAGGCCACGAGCTGCGCTTCCCGTCGAAACCGCTGATCGAAGCCCTCCTGGCTCGCCAGGTGCGCGTAGATTACTTTGATCGCTACCTGGCGATTGAGCAGTGGATCATTGGCTTCGTAGACCTCTGCCATTCCCCCGCGACCCAGGCGACGAGTGACAAGGTAACGACCAAAAGACTGGCTTGGCGGCATGAAATGGCGTCCTTTCGTTCTTTAACAGAGTGAGAGGGCGCCATTGTAGCATCAGAACCATTGCAGGTCAAAGACCTTTCCCGACAAAAAACTTCCGAAGTCTCAGAGACGTCGGAAGTCTTCTCTTCTTATTCGTTTACGATCCACGTGCCGGTTTGTTTATCCAGCGCCCGTTCGATATTCTCCGGGTTGGTGATGAGGGTCTGGCCGTGCGGCGTCTTTTCCAGGTACTCAATGGCCGCCTCGATCTTCGGCCCCATGCTGCCCTTGAGGAAATGCCCCTCCGCGTAGTAGCGCTTGGCCTCAGCCAGGGTCAGGCGGTCGAGCCACTGTTGATTCGGCTGATTGAAGTTGATGGCAACCTTCTCCACGCCGGTCGAGATCAAGAAGAGGTCAACGCCCAGCTCAGCCGCCAGCAGGCCGCTGGCGCGGTCCTTGTCAATCACCGCGCCCATCGCGCCAACGCAGCCGCGCAGCTCGCCTTTTTGATTCTCAAACACCGGAATGCCGCCGCCGCCCACGCTGACCACGACATAGCCCATGTCCACCAGGCTCCGGATTGCATCCAACTCCACGATGCGCCGGGGGATGGGAGACGCAATCACGCGGCGCCAACCGCGCCCGGCATCCTCCTGCACGATCCACCCTTCGGCCTCGAAGCGCCGCGCACTGACCTCATCCGCGAAGCCGCCGATGCCTTTGGTCGGATTCTTGAAGCCGGGGTCGTCGGCATCCACCACCACCTGCGTGACGACAGCCACGCACTGGCGTTTGATCTGGCGACGGTAAAACTCGTTGTCCAGCGCCTGCGCCAGCATGTAGCCGATCGCTCCCTGCGTATCTGCCCCGATCAGGTCGAGCGGCGTGGTATGCACCTCATGGCTGGCCAATTCGTTGCGGCGCAGGATGAACCCGACCTGCGGGCCGTTGCCGTGGGTGACGATCAGATTCCAGCCGCGCTCAATCATGCCGGCAATGTGCTTGGTGGTCGTGCGCACTGCATTCCACTGATCGTCAACCTTCTGGTGTTTGGTGTCCGCAATCAGCGAGTTGCCGCCCACGGCCACAATCGCGGTCGGCAGGCGTGGAGTAGACGTCGTTGTCATAATCACCTCAAGAATGGGAGTTGTTGGTTTGAGCGTCGCGCCGCTGCGTTTCAGCGCCGTACCTTAATGGTACAAGGAAGGATGGGGAATGTCAAAAGAGAC
>CAZEPA010000411.1:0-4441 GCA_964513955.1 uncultured Anaerolineae bacterium
GCCGGCAGCGGCGCCGGCCTGGATCGCGCCTGGCTGGACAAGACCATCTCCGCGCTGACCAACCGGGTTTTCTTGCTGCACAACGTGCATGAGGGCCACCCGCAGGTCTTTCAGACGCGTTGGGCGCTCTCCTATTTGCGTGGGCCGCTGACGCGGCCGCAGGTGCGCACGCTGATGGCCGCTGCCAAAGCGCAGCTCGGCAATGGTCAGACGGCTGCGGCCGCGCCTGCGCCAGCCCCTGCCGGCCCCTTGGCCGCGCCGCCAGCAGCGCCGGCGGCTGATGCACCCTGGTGGGTCACGCAGGCCGCACAACAGCCTACACTGACGCCTCCGCTCCTCCAACCGCGGCCAGCCGCCCCGCCCTCGCCTATCCGCACGCCGGCGCCGCGCCCCGCCCCAAACCTGACACGGGCTTCGTTGTCAAACGCCCCCGTGCTGCCGGTGGAGGTGGCGCAGACCTACCTGCCCATCCGCGCAGGACAGGGTTCCGCGCTGCGCCGCTTGACCCAGGCGGCTGGCTTTCGGCTCGAAGCCACGGCCATTGACCTGATCTACACGCCCGCGGTGCTTGGATTGAGCGCCATTCACTTCGTAGACCTGAAGCGCGGCGTAGATCAAGCCAGAGATGTAGGCCTCCTCCTGCACATGCGCGAGGGAGATCGCCTGCTGCGATGGGGCGAGGCCGAAGCTGTGGACGTGGCGCAGGCTGCGCTGCTGAGCCGGCCTGAGCCAGGCGCCCTGTTCGATGATGCGCCGCCGCTTGTGAGCACCGCGCGTGCGCTCAAGAGCCTGGAAAGCGGCTTCATCGAGCATCTCTATCGCACACAGGCGTTTAGCGTCTGGCACAACCCCGTGCTCAAACTCTATTCCAAACCGTTGGAACGGCAGCGTGAGTTCATTATTCGCTGTCAACAGGCGGCGCGTGAAGCGCGTGACGCGGAGGTTGACGCCCTGGCGCAGCGCTACAATACCCAGATTGCGCGCTTGCAAGCCCGGCTCTATAAACAACAGCGCACGTTGATTGAAAATGAAACCGCGGCGACCGCGCTCAACCGCGAAAAATGGGTGACAATCGGCGAAACCGTCGTGGGCGCGCTGCTGGGCAGCCGGCGCACGCGAGTCATCTCCACCACCATGACCAAGCAACGCCTGGCCGATCAAGCGCGCCTGGATGTGGTGGAAGGCCGCCAGACTGTTGAAAGCCTGCGCAAGCAGATCGGCGATTTGCAGGCGCAGAGTCAGCGCGCCGCTGAGGCCATTACGGCGCGCTGGACAGCCACCCTGGACGACATCCAGGAAGTCAAGATTACACCGCGTAAGGCTGATGTCGCCGTGCGTTTGGTGGCCCTGGCCTGGCTGCCGGTCTGGGAGGTCACCTACACAGACCTGGCGGGGCAAATCCGCAGTGAACGCGTGGAGGCGTGGCGCGGATGACCGCGTCTCATCACCCGACCTCTGCGCCTGTGTGCAAAGTGGAGCCGGTGGTAAAGAGAAACGGAGGCTGGAGAGATCCAGCCTCCGTTGCGCATGCGGTACAGCCTGCTCGTGAGTGGCGAGGGATGGGGGAACAGAGACAAGTCAACGGCCTGCTTTGGGCAAACCAGGCGCCGCTGAGCGTCTCTCTATCAGTCGGCAGAGTGGGTTAGCCGATGAACTGTTTGATTGTTGCTCAGACGGTAACGACCGAATCTTCGGTGCCGAATTCATTGGCCGCATAGGAATCAGCGGCCCAGTCATTATGCCAGGCGCCATCTTCGCTGCGATAGCGAAAACGATAACTGTTGCCGGTTGCCAGAGTGACGGCGGCATACAGAACACCGTCCTTGCGCCGCTTGAGCGGCGTTGCAGCCACATCCCATTGATTGAAGTCACCCACGAGAGTGCCCTTCGTCAAGCCCGCCTCGGCGGGCAGTTCAAACGTGACTTTGCACGTCTGATTGTTCTTTGCATACTGCTTGGTCAACATCGCGTTCTCCTTTTTCATCTCTAAGGCGTGAATCTCGCTTCCAGCAAAGGCCGCTTTACGCGCAGGCTGGGTGAGCTTACCGCTGCTCAACCCCAGCCGCTCCAAATTGTACCAAACAAGGCAGATTCTGCAAAAAACCATCTATTTGTTGGCAGATTGCTGCCCGTTGAAATACCATCACCTTCTGCGGAAATCTACATCGGGCCGCCTCTACCGTTGCGATTTCTGAACGGGAAGATGGATTGCTTGCGCCTGCGCAAAACCTGTGTTAAACTACGCCCGCCTTAGATTTCCCACGGGCGCTCAACCTGAGGGAAGTTGGTTCTGTGCCTGCAGACATCGTGCTGCATGCAGCTCATGCCGAGGTCGCCCATTTGCCATCTATGTCATTTTTGACCGATCCCTACGCTATTACGACTGTGCGTTGGCTGATCGGCCTGATCTTCCTGTTGTCCAGCATTACCAAGCTGCGTGATCCCAAGGGATTCACGATGGCCGTCTACAATTTTCGCGTCCTACCGCCGCGCCTGGCGGATCTCTATGCGGCGCTGATTCCCTACATCGAGATGATCACCGGCGCGCTGCTGATGGTGGGGTTGTTCACGCCGTGGGCGGCCGCCATAGCGTTCCTCACCCTGCTCAGCTTCACGCTCGCCATCGGTTGGAACCTGGCACGCGGCCATCACCCCGATTGTCACTGCTTTGGCAATCTTTTCTCCGAGGAACTGTCAAGCATGTTGGTCATTCGCAACACGGCGCTGATGGCCCTTGTCAGCCTGGCGATTTTCACCCCAAGCGTTTTTCTCGCTCTGGACCCTCGCCTGGGGCTGGCGCCGGCCGCTGCGCCCCTCCCGCTGCTCGATGCAATCCCCTGCCTGCTCTTGGCGGTGACCGGCGTCGCCATTGTCCTTTTGGCCGGCCAGGTCAGCGCCACGATCAGCCGCAGCCCCTGGGTCGAAAGCCCCTGGCCATCGTTTACCTCCAATTCTTCACTCCGGCGCCGTTTGGGCCGCCGACGGTAGATGCCCATGTCTTCACTTTGGATCATTAGCACGGTTGTGCTCTGGATTTTTCTCCTGGCTCTTGCCTTCCTGGTTTTTGTACTCTATCGCCAGGTTGGTTTGATCTACCTGGGGCGCTCGCAAGGCGTCTCGCGCGATGGCATTGCCGAGGGGAGTCAGGCGCCTGACTTCACCGCGCCAGATCTGAACGGCGTGCCGCACCGTCTGGCCGATTATCGGGGCCAGCGGCTGCTGCTCATTTTTGGCTCGCCCAACTGCCGGCCCTGCCAACAGTTGATCCCGGATCTCAACGAGTTCAGCGCGGCCCACAAGAGCGATGTGCGGCCGTTCTTCCTCAGCGGCGCCTCGCCCGAAGAAAATGCACGTTTTGCCGACCTGTACGATGTGCGCGTGCCGATTCTGACCATTCCCACCGATGAATCGCTGCAGAGCCGGTACCTGACTCGCGTCACACCCTTTGGGTTTGCCGTAGATGAAGAGGGGAAAATTCTAGGCAAGGGCCTGGTCAATTCGCGCATCCACCTGGAAGTGCTCTTCGAGCGGCCAGTGGGCGATCCATTGAACAACTAAGGACTTACGCAATGAAGGCTCTTAGCCGGTCTGCGACCGGCGTCGTTGACCCTGAGGCGTCGTTTCGGATGGTCAGGCGGGGGTCGCAGACCTCCCTGAGAGCTTAGGTACGTAAGTCCCACAACTAAGCGCCTACACGAACTGCGGCGAGTTCCTCGCGAGACTCGCCAGCGCGGTTGATCGGATAAGCGCCAACCTACCTGCCACGGAGGACCTATGAACGCAGAGCAAGAAACGCGTGCCCAATTGATGAGCGAGGCGATCGCTCGCCGCACCGTTACGCGGCGCAGTTTCCTGGGGCGTGTGGCCCAGACCACATTCACCTTTTTGGCCGCTGTCGCGATGAATTCTGCGCCCACGGCCAGCGCGCGCGCCAAGTTCGGCGTGCAAGATTGCTGTGTGCCGCCTGGCCCCTACTGCATGGACTACGGTTTCCAGTGCAACGAGGATGGCACGTGCAAATCTCCATGCTGGATCAACCTCATCTACTACCCCAATCAGGGCGGCTGCTGGACATGCGGCGGCAGCGTCAATCCGATCAACTGCTGCGATTGTTGGTGCCGCAAGGCTGGCTGTCCCAGCGACCGACAGTGCGGATGCGTTTCAACGAACGCGCCCGACACTTTCAACCGTCACCCGCGCACGGTGAGTGCAACCTGTTAAGAGGAATTCATGACGACATCTACTCCTGCCCTCCGCAGCAGCCATCTCATCGCGATCGCCGCGTTGTTGGGCGCATTGGCTGGCTGGGTGGCAGGCGCCGCCGCGCCCGCCATTGCGTTGGGTGTAGGTTGTGTGTTAGCCATCACGGCCGGGCTGTCAAAGACTTGCACCCCTTGAGGGGTCAACATGATCTTCGTGATCGCGCCCCTCGTGCAGGAGC
>CAZEPA010000412.1:0-4410 GCA_964513955.1 uncultured Anaerolineae bacterium
GATGCGGCGCAGCCGCGCGGCCGGCGGCCCAGTTTTATGCCGGCTGCGCAGCCGAGCGCGCAGCGTGCGAGCATATTCGCTGAGCGCCAGCCACAGCGCACGCAGCGAACGGCGCGGCGTGAGTAGAAAAATCAAGAAGAAAAACGAGCCGCGCAGGTTCTGGCTCAGGTGCTGACGATTCAGCGAGGACAAGGTCAGAATGGAGGTGCGGGCGTGGCCGTCGAAGAGGTTGAAGTAGCTGGAGCCGCCAGTCAGAATGCCGTAACGTCCGGCGCTGAGACGTTCTTGCAGGCGCTGGAGATGCGCCGGTACTTTGCAGACGACGGTCTGGCCGTTCTCTTTTTCGAACCAGCGAAAGGATGGAATGTCCCAATTGTTGCCAAACAGCAGTCCGGCCTGCACCGCGGGCGTGCTGCTGGGCAAGCCGCAGCGCCAGCGCTGCACGCGAAAGCCTTCCCGCGTGACCAGCCGGTTGAGGTGCGGCATTGCACCGCGCGCGAGCGCATCCAGCAGGTAGCGATGCGCAAGCCCATCAATCTGGATGATGAGGAAACCCCGACGTCCATCACCGGGCATGACGCCGCCGCCCAGGCGTGAGGCGAGCGCCCCGTATTTGCGGCTGTAATACCACGTGGCGAGCGAGGTGAGCCAATCAATCAGGCGTTGCACGAGCCAGGCCACTTGCATGTTGACATTATGCGCGGAAACGCTCATTTGAGCAAAATCAGCCCCTGGTTGGCGATTGGCCCAGGCAAGGTGACTAGAAAGTGAACAGGTTTTGGTCTGGCGCTTAACGCTCCAAGCAAGTTATACTGCATTGACGACGCCTGACACGTGAGAGAGGGAGGGATGGAGGAATGGTAGACCCTGCATGTGAACAAGATCATTCGATGCCGGATATCGTGACCAGATTGCTTGAGGCCTGGAACAGTCATGACATTGAGCAGACAGTGGGCTTGTACGGCCCAGATCATGTGGTGATTGATATTGCCGAAGCAACGACTTTGCACGGGCTGGAAGGCATTCGCCACTCGCTGAGCCGCTATTTTCAAGCCTTTCCCGACTTGAGGTTTCGGGCCGATGAGGTCCTGGTGGACGGTGAGCGCGTAACGCTGGTTTGGACGGCGCACGGCACCCACGGCGGCTCCATCATGCACATCCCGCCGACAGGGCGCCGGGTTACCGTGCGTGGCGTGACGCTGCTGACCATTGACGGCGATTCGGTGCGCCGCAGCGAATCATTATGGGATGTGGCCGGATTGCTGCGCGCCATCGGACTGTTACCTGAGTTGAACAAGGACGCGTAGATCGAAATCTGCGCGGCACAAGAGGCGTTGGAGGAAGAGATTGATGACCAGTAGGACTAAAGTTGCGCCAGCATCCACTGCCAGGCGCCTGCCTTTCAACCCTGAGCGTGTAGCCTATTTCGAGGCTGCCGGTTGGCGCGCCTACTATGACCGCCAGTGGCTCAGGCTGCTGCGCCTGATTGTGGCCCTCTGTCAGGAACAGTTTCGGATTCCGTTTCCCACCTCGCTGCTGGCAGCCTATTTCGTCACCAGAGCTTCCGCGGCCTGGGCGCCGGTGGACCATGACATAGCAGTCGTACAGACTTTCTACGAAAAATTCTACCGCCTGGCGCAACGCTTTTCTGGCCTGGATTTCGACCCGGCGCGGGCCGCGGCCCTCGAGACCGAGTACAACGACATACATCGGCGTTTAGTTGGGCAGCCAGACAAACGCGAGTTCATCGAGACCATGGTGCAATTGCACAGTGTGTTGTTTGGCATCACGCCCGAGCAGGCGCGTGAGTCGGCGGAGCTGCGCGTATTGGCGAATAACACGGTGGATTTGATCACCGGCCGCCTGTCCACCGACGTCGAAGGCGACTGGGCCAGGCTGGAAGACTACCTGCGCCAATGCTATCGCTCCATTGCCCAGGCGATGTGAAAAAGCACGTTTGCCAAAACGATTGGCCGATGGTAGAATAGCCTAACTCCACCCGCTGGAGCCTACGAACTGGTCATGGTTCGTAAGTATGAATCATTGCAGGAAGTGCATGGACGCCATTCGCCTGCCGGGCTTGGTGGACGTGCATGTCCATCTGCGCGAACCCGGCTACGAACACAAAGAAACCCTGCGCACTGGGACGCATGCTGCCCTGGCCGGGGGCATTACCACCGTTCTTGACATGCCCAACACGTCGCCGCCCACGGCGACGCTCGATCTTCTGCGCCACAAGACCCAACACGCGGCCGCCTCGGTGGTTTGCGACGTTGGGTTTTTTCTGGGCGCCACGCGCGACACGGATCCACTGACCACGGCGGCCGCCGCACCTCAGGCTTGCGGTCTCAAAATCTATGTGAGTGAGACGTTCGGCTCCTTGCGCCTGGATGACTTGGCCCAGTTGATGGGCTTTTTTCGCGCCTGGCCTGGCCCTGGTCCCATCGCCGTACATGCCGAAGGGCTGTCGTTGGCCACATGCCTGGCCCTGGCGCAACTGTACGGCCAGCGCCTGCACGTTTGTCATGTCAGCCGGCGCAGTGAGATTGAGCTGATTCGCCGCGCCAAACAGCACGGCGCTGCGGTCACGTGCGAAGTCACGCCGCATCACCTATGGCTGTGCGAGGATGACCTGCCGCGCCTGGCTGCTCGCGGCCAGATGAAGCCTCCTCTGGCCACGGCCGCGGATCGGGCGGCGCTCTGGGCGCACCTGGATGTGATTGACTGCTTCGCGACGGATCACGCGCCGCATACGCTGGCTGAAAAAAACGCGCCGCCGTATCCCCCTGGCGTGCCTGGATTAGAGACGATGCTCCCCTTACTCCTGACCGCGATGTATGAAGGGCGTCTGACGCTGGACGACCTCGTCGCGCGGCTGCACACCAATCCCGCGCGCATTTTTCACTTGCCCATCAGCGCCTCCACCTGGGTTGACGTTGATCCCAATACCGTCTACGACCTGCCTGAGCGCGGTTTTCAAACCTTGTGCGACTGGAGCCCGTTCAGCGGCTTCACGATGCACGGCGCTGTGCGCCAGGTTGCCCTGCGCAATCAGATCGTCTTTGCAGATGGCGCCGTGCGCGCGGCGCCAGGCTCGGGCCGCGTTCTGACAAACTTGTAGTCTGTTTGTGAGTTGAGAGGTTCAATCGTGTCGCACGCATCCAATGGCTGGTTCGGCCAGCATGTGTTGTCAGTCAACCAGTTCAACCGATCCAAGCTAGAGCACATCTTCGAAGTGGCGCACAGTATGCGCTCCATGGTCGAGCGTTTTGGCACCGCCGATATGCTGCACGGCCATGTCCTGGCTAACCTGTTTTACGAGCCAAGCACCCGCACCTCGTCCTCCTTCAACGCCGCGATGGTGCGCTTGGGTGGCCGCGTCCTCAGCATCAATGAGGTGGTCTATTCCTCCGTGAGCAAAGGAGAGTCGTTGCCTGACACCGTGCGCACCCTGGAATGTTATGCGGATGTCATCGTTCTGCGGCATCCGGAGGTTGGCGCGGCCGCCACCGCTGCGCGCTATGCCCATGTCCCCATCATCAACGCCGGCGACGGGGTAGGTGAGCATCCGACCCAGGCCCTGCTCGATCTCTTCACGATTCAAGAGGAATTGGGCCGCGTGGATGGGTTGAAGGTGGCGATGGTAGGCGACCTGAAGTATGGCCGCACCGTTCATTCGTTGACGCGCCTGCTGACGCAGTATCAAGTGGAGTTGGTGTTTGTCTCGCCAGACATGCTGAGACTGCCGCCTGAAATCGTTGCCGAAGTGCACGGCGCGGGCCTGGCTTACCGCGAAACGGACGATATTCACCACATCATTGGCGATGCCGATGTGCTCTACGTCACGCGGGTGCAGAAGGAACGATTCACCGATTTGGCACTCTACGACGCGGTCAAGGAACACTACGTCGTGGATCCGGCCCTGATGGCGCGGGCCAAAGAAGATATGATCGTGATGCATCCCCTCCCGCGGGTGGGCGAGATTGCCTATGCCGTGGATGATGATCCGCGTGCGGCCTATTTTCGCCAGATGCGCAACGGCATGTACATCCGCATGGCGCTGCTGGCCGCCGTTTTGGGTAAAGCGTAGTATCCATGGCTCCTTGACTCATGACCCCCGTCGTAATCGCGTGTATTGAAAGGACACCAAGATGCCCAACCGACAGAAGACCATCGGTATTTTGACCGGTGGCGGCGATGTTCCAGGCCTGAACCCTGCGCTCAAAACCCTCGTCTACCGCGCAGCGGATGACAACTGCAGCGTGGTCGGTGTACGCCGCGGATGGGGAGGCCTGTTGCATTACAATCCCCATGAGCCATCCAGCCGCGAGAACCACATCGTTCCGCTTGATCGTCAAGCCGTGCGCACGGTTGATCGCACCGGCGGCACCTTTCTCCACACCAGTCGCA
>CAZEPA010000413.1:0-4410 GCA_964513955.1 uncultured Anaerolineae bacterium
CCGTGCAGCATGACCACCGGGCTGCCGTCGCCGCGGTCGCCCTCAGTGCGATAGAAAATGCGCTCGCCGTTCACGGTGACATACGCCCCCGCGGCCTCGTGCGCACGGAACTGCGCGTCGGAATCACGAACCTGCATGGATAAATATCCTCATTCTTCAGTAAAATAGTCGCTGTCGATTCGCTTAATCGCATAGACCTCAACAGTCGTAACGCCGACATTGAAGTCAATCATCAGTTCTGTTAGCTTGCGTCCATCGATCAAGACCACCTTGGAGTCAATACGTGAGACGTAGTCGATTGAGTCTTTGGTGAAATTCCCGGTCGTTATGAAGACACCCTTCCTGGCATGCTTACCGTGAAGAGCTCCCACGAACTTCTGAATCTCAGGACGGCCTACGGTGCCTTCCCATTTCTTTGCCTGCACATAGATCGCATCAAGCCCAAGTCGATCTTCGTTGATGACGCCGTCAATGCCCTCATCTCCACTTTGTCCTAAGGCCTGACCGGCTTCAAGGCGGGATCCTCCGTAACCCATCTTGACCAGGAGTTCGATCACAAGGCGTTCAAAAAACTGAAACGATGTGGACTTAACGCGTGCCAGGAGTTCCCCAACCAGATTCGTTCGAAGCCGCGCGTATGCCGTCTCAAGAGTCTCCTCGGGTGTTTCAATGACCTCTTCAATCTCCTTGGTTTCTGCTTTGCCTGTTGTCCGAGTCGAAGAGCTACGAGACGCAGTAAACTCGGGGAATCTCTCAAGGTACTTGATTGTGATACGATCTGGCTTCTTTGACAACTCCTTGACACCTCGGTCTGAGATCCTAAAGTGCCCGCGCTGGGGTGAAGTCAACAAGGCTGCCATTTGCAAGTAAACCTTGGCCCATGCGATCCGATTTCCGAACACCGCGTTGCGCCCGCTGGGCAGAAGCTGTGCTTCTTCTTCGGGAGTCAGGCTGAATCGTTTGGCGAGCACAGATCGTGTCTCTGCCAACGTGTGATCTTTGCCATCTGCTGCATACTCGAGTAGTGGTAACATGAGAGATTGAAAATCAGGAATTGGCATTTCAGGGTCTCTTCAATATGAAAGGAATGTCGGCGATCCAAAACTCACCGGGGCGCATAGTCATCATAAAGCCCTTCGTCTTCCGGCGCGTACGCGCTGAGGAACGCGCTGTGATCACGAATCGGCGGTGATTCCAGAGGGGCGTCGTATGGCTTGATGATCAATACCCAGCGTCCGGATGCAACGCTGTCAATGAGCCACTCTGGCAAGGTCAGTTGCTCGCCCGGTTCCAGCTCGACCTCGTAGGTGAGATTCATGAGCGCGCTTTTCATAATAACGGTTCTCCTGACTTACAGCGTTCGGGTTTGTGGCGGGCGATTTAGCGGCCCTGATCTGTCATTATCCCCGCGCGGCCCGAATCCTGGCATCAATGTTCGCGACCAGCGCTTGATGCTCAAGCCACCAGGCCGGGTCCTTCTGCGCATCCAGCTCTTGCACGGTCTTGCCCTGCTGCTCCACCCAGGTGTAATACTTCAGGTTATGCCAGCAGGCGCGGGCGTGCTGCGTGCCCTCGCGGATCCAATCGGTCTTTTGGCTGTGGAAGATGGACTCGACGCGCACAGCCGCCTCGGTTTCATCCATGCGCCCGTAACAGTCGGTCATCGAGGCCATGACGGAGTAATAGCGGTCAATCGCGTCGGTGCAGATAGTGACTACCGTCTCCTCACTGCCCAGGCCATAGAACTTGGCCGTCTTGATCGCGCCCAGCACGTTGCACACGCCGCTGATGCCGAAGATGGTCGAGAGACTCTGCACCGTTTCTTCTGCAATGCCATAGCGCCGGCTGAGGGTTTCCCAACCGGCCGGTTCGGTGAGCAGCTGAAGTCCCTTCTTGCACTCGATGTCGTCTATGCACATGATCGCGTCCATGTTGTTGACGTTATGAATCCAGGTGACATGCTTGTCGCCAATGCCCTGAATGTCGTGGCTGCCGTAACCGTTGTTGTACATCGTAGGGCATTGCACCGGTTCGAGGCCGATGATGCGGTGATCGGGCCACACCTGCTTCAGCCGATCGCCCGCCGCAATCGTGCCCGCCGAGCCCATGGACGAGCAATACGCGGCCACTTTGCCATTGCCGATACCCTGGCTGTGGAGGAGCGCCGCCAGCTCGACGATCGTGTTTCCGGTGACATAATAGTGGAAGCGGTAGTTGCCCATCACCTCGAACTGGTTGAGCACGCGCACCTTCGGGTCGCGACGCAGCTCCCAGGTCTTGTCGTAGATTTCCTTCACATTCGATTCGGAGCCCGGCGTGGCGATGACGCGCGCGCCGTAGCTCTTGATGCGGTCGAAGCGCTCCTGGCTCATCTCGGCCGGCAGCACCACGATGCCATCGAAGCCCATGCGGCAGCCCACCCAGGCGCCGCCAATGCCGTAGTTGCCGGTGCTGGGCCAGACTAACGTGTGCTGGCTGGGGTCCACTTCACCGAACAACTCTTTCTCCACCAACACGGAGTAGGCCGCGCCGACCTTGTGCGCGCCGGTGGGGAACTCCTTGCCGTAAAGGACGACAATGTTCGCGTCCACGCCGGTCAGCGCCGGGGGCAGCACCTGGTAGTAGGGCACATTGGCCGCATCTTTCCAGGTGATGTTGAACAAGTTGATCGGATCGAGCGGGTCCTCGGTCTTCATGCGCAGGGCGCGCGCGCGCGTCGCCGGCGTGATCGTGTCGGGGTGCAGCATTTCGTCGAAGGTGGGGCCGGTAATGATTGACTTGTTCGTCATGAAGCGGTTTTCCTGGTCTTTCTTTGGGTCTTATTGGGTCTTGCGTGGCAGTCGCTCGACTTTCGCCACCAGTTTCTGATAACGATCGAGAATCTCAGGGACTTCCAGAGCTTCGGCAAATTGCTCGATCCAGAAGCGAATGTAGTCTTGATCCAGTTGACTCCCTTGTTCGATGAGCAAGGCCTCGATGTCGAGCCAATCCTTCTCTCGTTGACTGTAGACCTTCTGAATCAAGAGGTCGTCGGCTGAGCAAACCCAGGCCGACCATCCGCCCATGTCCTTGCGCACGGCTCTTTCAACGATTTGTTCCTCGTAGCCGGGTCCGGCCAGCAAGAAATCAACAATAACCTGATCAATCTCCACCGCAACGACAAACGGATGCGCCTTAAGATGCGCTCTGGCTGGTTCTGGAAATGCGGCGCGGAGGGCCGCACGCGTCCTGGCATAATCTGTATCGGGCACCAAGACGCGGATGTCAACGTCACGCGTGGCGCGCACAAAGCCCCATTGGGCCAATGCAATCCCGCCAATGATGGCGTAACGATAGCCCGCTCCTTCCAGGAACTGAACGGCTTTACGGAGCGGCTCAATCAGGTGGGTTTCCATGCCTACGTCTCCAGGCGTTTATTTTTTGGACATTCGCATGATAGGTTTCCCACTCTCTTATCTTTTGTGCCCGATCGTATTCATCTGGTGGTGCGGTGCGCATGCAGAACTCCCACAGAGCAACGTACTGCTGCCACGTCTCCACGGATGACCGGCTGCCGGCGCTAAGCGACTGGTCTATTAATTCGGCCTGGTTCCACAGGGAATACATCCGCTGCCAGGCGCGCACCATCTCCTTGTTGCCAACCAAACCCCCTGCCGGATCGTAGCGCTTGATCAGGCCATCGAGCTGATCCGTGACGATCTCCATCTCGCGCTCGAGTTCATCGAGATGGTAAATGGTGTGCGGGGCAGGTTCGGCTACGCGGTGCGTGAGCGTTGGCTCATCGTCTTGTCCGTGGAGAAGATCAATTTCCTCTGGTTCGTTCATCCATCACCTGGCCGTCTTGATCGCTTGCTTGACCGCGGCCAGCGTCGGCTCGATGATGGTTGCCTGGCCGCTGGCCTTCATTGCGCTGCCGATATCCTTCAACCCATTGCCCGTAATCATCAGCACCACCACCGCCTCGGGCGCGATCTCCGATCTCTGATCGCTGATCTCCGCCCGCAGCCCCGCCAACGCCGCGGCGCCGGCCGGCTCGGCAAAGACACCCGTCAGCCGCGCCAACAGCGGGATGGCGGCCAGGATTTCGGCATCCGTCACCTGAATGGCTCTGCCGCCCGTCTGCCGGATGGCGCGCAGCGCGCGCAGGCCATCGCGCGGCTGGTCCGCCGCGATACTGTCGGCCACGGTGGACGCCTGCACCGGGGTGATGGTGTCCGCGCCGCTGGCCCAGGCGTTGTAAATCGCTGACGAGCCGCTGGCCTGCACGGCCATCAGTTTCGGCAGCCTGTCAATCCAGCCGAGGGCCAGCAAATCCTGCAGGCCGCGATGCAAGCCAGTGATGATATTGCCGTCGCCCACGGAGACGAAAATGTAGTCTGGCGCACGCCAGCTCAGCTGCTCGCAAATTTC
>CAZEPA010000414.1:0-4406 GCA_964513955.1 uncultured Anaerolineae bacterium
GTGCTGCAGCAGCTCGCGGCCATTCGCTCTGCGGTGCAGCAGACAAGCCTGGTGTTGATTCGGGCGCATGCCACCGAGTGTTTGCTGCATCCTGCGCCGGGCGCTTCGGCCGAGAAACTGGTGGATGAATTGGTGGACACGTTGAGCGGCCTGCCGATGACGACCACGGGAGACGTCGGCCAACCGTCGTTGGCGTGATGCCGCAGCAAGACAGGCCTCGCCATTTCTGGCCGAGTGACCGCATAAACGGAGACAGCGTCCATTGAACCAGGCAGAGTTGATCGCCGATTTTGTCGGCCGTCGCACATGGGCTATCGTCGGGGTATCCGCCAACCCCACCAAGTTTGGTCATCGAATCTATCGCGATCTGCGCCGCGCCGGCTACCGCGTCTTTGCGATCAACCCGCACGAAGCGGAGGTTCTGGGCGATCCGGTTTACCCGAATTTGGCGGCCTTGCCTGAACGGCCCGATGTGGTTGATTTGGTGGTGCCGCCATCTGTCAGCGAGATGATCGTCAAGGAAGCAGCGGCCGCCGGCATCCGGCGTATTTGGATGCAGCCAGGCGCGGAATCGCAGCGAGCGATTGATTTCTGCCGCGCCTCTGGGATCGAAGTCGTGGCGCATGCGTGCGCCATGGTGGAAAAACGAATCTGGAATGATCCGCAGTAACGAGCCTGGGCCAGCTGCTAGACGGCTTGGGCGGCGCTTGTGACGCGGCTATAATCTTAAAAAGTTTTCGAGGAGGAACAATGGCTACCAAACCGATGCATGTCAGTGATGCAATGTATGAAGAAGTGGTGTTGAATTCGTCTATTCCGGTGTTGGTGGATTTCTGGGCGCCCTGGTGCGCTCCTTGTCGGATGATTGCGCCCTCGCTGGAGAAGCTGGCGGCCGAGTATGACGGCAAGCTGCGCGTGGCCAAGATCAATACTGATGAGAACCCGGTGTGGGCTGGTCAATACGGCGTGCAGAGCATCCCCACCCTGCTGTTGGTGCGCGACGGTGAACCGCAGGACGCCATCATTGGCGCTGTGCCTTATCCGTACCTCAAGCAGCGCGTTGATGATTTCCTGAGCGCCAAGACCCAGCCTGTCGCGGCAGCAGAAGCCGCTTAGGGCCGCCACGAGAAACGGGTGTGATGATGAGCATTTTGAAACGAATCTTGGGCGGCGACAAAACGCCCCGCCCAGCGATCATGGATGATCCAAATCGGCCCCTGCCGGCCCCGGTCGGCGACAGCGACTTCGAAGCGCGCGTTCTCAGGTCCGACGTGCCTGCGCTGGTTGACTTCTGGGCCGATTGGTGTGGCCCGTGCCATTATATTGCGCCGTCCGTCGAGCAGTTGGCGGCTGAGTTCAATGGCAAAGCGGTCATTGCCAAGCTCAATGTAGACGACAACCCCGCGACGCCGGAGAAGTACGGCATTCTCGGTATTCCGACTCTGATTTACTTCAAGGGCGGCGCCGAGGTTGACCGGGTCGTGGGCGTCACGTCGTACCAGGAATTGGCTGCGCGTTTGCGCGCGCTGATGCCTGCCGCCTAACAAGGCAGACCGATCGGCCCATTCGGGTGGCTTCGAAAAGCCTTCCCATCACCGTCAGGCTGGTGGGAAGGCTTTCGTTTCTAACCGTTATCACGATCTGACATTGATGCCGGGCAAAGGCTTTGACGCCCCGCGCCCGTACCAGTATAATAGCGGCGCAATCTAACCCATCAATTCAGAGCGCGACCCTGGCGAAGATGGTGCACGCTGCGTTTGACGCGGCGTGTTCATCATGCCAGCGTCAAAAAACTGCAATCGGGATTGGGACACAGTAAGAAAGCGGTGGATCATGACGAAACAGATACTTAGCCTGCATCTCGGGCCAGCCGGCGAGACCGTCCAGGAAGTCAGCCTTTTGGGCCAGACGCTCACCGTGCGCCGCATTGGCGCCGATGGCAATCAAGATCGCGTGGCCGAATTGATTCAGGAATTTGATGGCAAGGTGGACGCTATTGCCCTGGAGGGCATGTCTGCCAAGCTGAACTTAGGCTCTGCCTCCGTCACTCACGCCGTGGGTGATCAGCTGCGCAAATCAGCCAAACAGACGCCTGTCCTCGACGGCGGGGGTATCCGCGGTGCGCTCGAGCGGTGGGCGGTGCGGCTGGCGAGCGAGGCGCAGCCTGGCCTCTTCAGCCAGAAGAATGTCTTGATGGTGCCCGGACTCAATCATCGTGGACTGTCCGCGGCCCTTGAAGAGACAGCAGCCGAGATCAGCTATGCCGATTCTATCATCTACTTCCGTTTGCCGACCGCCTTGGGCAACAATGTGGCGCTCGATCGGGGCGCAGGCCCTCTGCTGGCGCAGCTGAAAGATGAGCCGTTCCGCCGTCTTTTCCCATTGGCTGGCACGCCTGGCGTTTCCCGCGTCGAAGCCCCTTTCGAGCGCGCGGATGTGCTCGCGGGCGACATCGGCGCGATTCGCCGCTACGCGCCATCAGAACTGAAGCACAAAATCATCGTGGTCGAATGCGCCAGCGATGAAGATGTGGCGGACCTGCGCAGTCGCGGCGCGGACACGGTGATCACGACCATGCCCTGGGAAAATAATGAGCTGGCGCGCTTGCCCTCGGCCGTGATTGAGGCTATTTTTGTCGCGCTCCGCCCCAACCCGGCCGCGCCGCTGAACGAGGACACATACCTGAACCTGATGGCCAACCTGGTGTGGACGCCGAAAATCTTGCCGCTCAAGGAAACGGACGGCCAGATCAACCGCTTTGCCTTCGTCATCCATCCCCTCAGCCCGCGCTTCATTTATAAGGATAAGCGCCTGGCCCGTCTGCGTTTCCTGCCCGAAAAACTTGTCGAGCACTACGTGGCTGAAATCCCGCCCATGTACCTCTCACGCATCACGGGCGCGGTGTCGCCTGCCACGGGTCAGCGCGTCGAAGGCATCCTCTTGACCCTGGGCGCGACCCCGCGCGAGCTGATGCGACGCGATCCGAGCTTCACCTACCGGCGCTTGATCAAGGCCGCGCGCATGGCCGAGCGCATGGGCGCCCGTTTGATGGGCCTGGGCGCGTTTACGTCAGTCGTGGGCGATGCTGGCATCACCGTCGCGCAGAAGGTGGATATTGCCATCACCTCGGGCAATTCGCTGACGGTGGCCGCAACCCTGGAAACCGGCAAGCAGGCCGTCATTAAAATGGGCGCGACCGATTTGAGCCAGGGCAAAGCCATGGTCGTAGGCGCAACAGGTTCGATTGGCGCCGTCTGCGCACGTTTGCTGGCCCAGGCAATCTACAACGTGGTTCTGGTGGCGCCGCGGCCCGAGCGCCTGATTGCGCTCAAACGTCAGATTGAATCCGAGACCCCCCAGGCCGTGGTGACCATCGCGACGCGGGCCGATGAATACCTGGGCGACGTAGACCTGATCGTCACGACGACAACCGCCCTCAAGACGCGCATCATTGACATTACCCGCTGCAAGCCGGGCGCGGTCATCTGCGACGTGGCGCGACCGCCGGACATTTCCGCAGAAGAGGCCGCCCTGCGTCCCGATGTCTTGGTGATCGAATCGGGCGAAATCTTGATCCCCGGCGATGTGGACTTTGGTTTTGACATCGGCCTGCCGCCCAAGACCAGCTACGCTTGCCTGGCGGAAACAACGCTCTTGGCGATGGAGGGCATCTTCGAGGATTACACCCTGGGCCGTAACATTGAAATGGACCGCGTCAAAGAGATTTACCGCCTTTTCAAGAAGCATGGTTTTCAACTGGCTGGGCTGCGCTCCTTTGATGAATACGTGACCGATGAAGACATTGCGCGCAAGCGCGCCATCGCCGACGAGCTGCGACGCGACCCGGCGCGCTTACAGCGCCTGGTCGAGGATGCCCGGCGTTCGCGCGAAGCGCCGAGCGTGGCCGACGCAGTCAAACCGACGCGCTCTCTGCCCAATCTGTCTCCTCAGACGATCGGGGCAGCGGCTGGCGCGGCCGCGGCACTGGTCGGCGGCATAGTGTTCCGCCGGCGGAAATCCGCGCGCTAAGCGCGACGCCGATTACACAGGCACGGGTGTTCTTCAGCGCTCGCCTCCTCACAGGCGGGCGCTGGCGACCTCCGTTGTCAGCAGCGACAGGTGCAAGAGAAACCGTTGTGGTAAAGGAGGCCGTTGTGGCGTTTTATCGAGATGACAAGCAATTTTACGCGGTCATGGATCAGCTCTTTGGCCGTTTGATGAAAAACCAGAATGCAACCGATCAGTTTGCTCGTTCCAACCTGGTGATTCGGCTCAACACGCGCCAGCCTAACGCGCAGATTCTGCTGGATGGTCGCGGCCGACCGGTGGAGGCGCTGTTTGGCCCGCAGGCTGGCAAGGCTGATCTGGAGCTTAACCTGGAAGCGGATACGCTGCATAAGATTTGG
>CAZEPA010000415.1:0-4403 GCA_964513955.1 uncultured Anaerolineae bacterium
GGGCTCGGAGAACCCGGCGCACGTCCGAATCTTGCGGCTGAGCAAGCCCTGGAGTAGAAAGCCCAGGCCGGCGAGAATGATGAAAACGGGCCATAGCCGCGCCACTTGTGCGGCGATGTCGCCCGTGATTCGGCCGGTGGTGTAAGCGAAACCGACTGCAGCTACCGCCAGACCAACGAAGGCCCACAACAGGTGGCCCCAGCGTCGCCAGTGAAGGAGCCAATTGATCCCGCTGCTGACGCCGACCAGAAAAGGAAAGATCGGCCAAGCGACGGTCCAATCCTGCCCAAACCAGCCAAAATTGTACCAGCCGAAGAAGAAGACGCCCACCAAGGTCAGAAAAATGGCTCCGCCCAGGTCATCCGGATCGGCCGCTTCGTTGGTGAAGTAGCGGACAATGAGCGCCAGTCCGCCGATAATCAAGAAAACCGGCCAGAAGGCTTCCAGTCGCACGCCGGGGACATTGAGATTTTGCAGCAGGAACCAGACGCCAACCAGGATCAGGATGACGGCTGGTATGATCGGCCGTGAACGTTGTGATTCCATAAATTTCCCCCTCTGTGGCGAAAGAACTGATTTGAAGAGGCGTCGAACGAGTTTGGCGGTCCGGCGCCTGGAACTGAGGACTTTCCGTTCCTGGTTGTGCGCCAGGGCAGCGGGTAATCACCTTGCCCTGGCGCACGAAGTTTAGATGCTGGTGCCGGGCGGGGTCTGCACGGGCTGGGCGCTCGCTTCAACAGCAGGCGCTTCTGGCATGACAATCAGCGCCAGAATATAGAGCATGACGCCTAGGCCCACCGTGGACAGAGAGGCGATGACCCAGACGATGCGCACCAGGCTGGCATCGAGCCCGAGGTAGTCGGCCAGGCCGGCGCAAACGCCGCCGATCATGCGATTGCGGCGGCTGCGCGCCAGGGAACGATCCCCGCGAATGACGCCTTTCCAGTCAACGCCGCGACCGGAGATGCCGAGCAGCAGGATAATCCCCATGCCGATGAGCACAGCCGGCCAGAACAGCTGCCAGAAGGTGCGCCACACCGCGCGTAGGGGGATCACGTCAAAATTGCTCAGCAAGAACAGGATGCCCGCGGCGACCAGGATGCCGCCCCAGAGCAGGCCGCGATTGCCTTCACGACCGGCCCATGCGCGCAGGGTGGCGCCGCGCTGGGACGCGATCGGCTTATTTGCGGCATGCTCGACGGTTTCTTCAGGCAGCACCATGGCCATCACCAGATAAGCCAGAGCGCCAGCCCCGCCAAAAAGAACCGAAACCAGCCATACAATGCGGATGATGGTTGGATCAATTCTTAGGTATTCGGCCAGGCCGCCAGCCACGCCAGCCACTTGTCGTTCCGTGCGCGAGCGATAGAGACGCCGCGATTCATGATTGGGCGTCGCGTCAATAATAAGCGGTTGCTGATTCATCGTGATACTCCTTGCGCATCTATAGGATGTTCGTTCGCGCCGATCTGTCAAATCAGCGTTCACAATCTGTCTTGATGCGTTCAGTGCCCAATACGCACAACCGTCAAACAAAGTTGCGTCGCGACAAATCAAAAGCCCTTGCTGATTCTTGTTCAGCAAGGGCTTGCAGGCGGCGATGGTTCACCGACTCAGGCAGGCAAAGGCGCCGGCGCGCTTGGCAGCGAACCGCGTGGGTCGCGCCGATCATCGGCCGTGCGCGGAGTCGAGGGAGATCCCGCGCTGCTTGGCGATGCGCCGCGCGGCGCCGGCGGAAGCGGCGCAGGCAAGTCAACCAGCAAGGCTGCGAACTCGTCGTGCGACAGCGTTTCCTTCTGAATCAAGGTCTTAGCCAGCAAATCGAGTTTGTCGCGATAGTTTTCCAGGATTGCCTTGGCCCTGAGATAGGCCTCATCCACGATGCGGCGCACTTCGCGGTCAATATCTTCAGCCACGTCCTCGCTGTAGTTACGCTGTTCGCTGATCTCGCGCCCCATGAAAACCAGGTCATCTTTGCGGCCGAAAACCATCGGTCCGAGCTTCGGACTCATGCCGTACTGCGTCACCATCGAACGCGCCATCTTCGTCACGCGGTCCAGATCACCCGCGGCGCCGTTGGTAATGTCCGTGAAGACCAGTGCCTCGGCTGCACGGCCGCCCAAGGCCATCGCCAATTCATCCTCGAACTTGGTCTTGCTTTTCAACACACTGTCATTCTCGGGCACTGCCATCGTGTAGCCCAATGCCATACCGCGTGAAATGATGCTGATTTTGTGAATCGGATCGCAGTTGGGCAGCATGTGCCCGACCAACGCATGCCCGGCCTCGTGATAGGCGATGATCTCCTTCTCACGGTCCGAAATGATGCGGCTGCGGCGCTCTGGCCCGGCCATCACACGCTCCACGGCTTCCTGCAGTTCAGGCATGCCGATCTTGCGCTTGTTGCGACGCGCCGTCAAGATGGCCGCCTCGTTGAGCAGATTCTCCAGGTCAGCGCCTACAAAACCAGGCGTCTGGCGGGCCAGCGAATCCAGGTCCACCTCGGCGCCCAGCGGCTTGCCCTTGGCGTGTACTTCCAGGATCGCCTTGCGCCCCTTCATGTCAGGGCGATCCATGACCACCTGCCGATCGAAACGACCGGGGCGCAGCAGCGCAGGGTCAAGAATGTCAGGCCGGTTGGTGGCGGCAACGACGATGATATTGGTGTCTGTGTCAAAGCCATCCATTTCCACCAGGATCTGATTCAGCGTTTGCTCGCGCTCATCATGGCTTCCGCCCAGGCCCGCGCCGCGATGGCGCCCGACAGCGTCAATCTCATCAATGAAGATGATGCAAGGGCTGTTGCGCTTGGCCTGCTCGAAGAGATCGCGCACGCGGCTGGCGCCGACGCCGACGAACATCTCCACAAATTCCGAACCGGAAATCGAGAAGAAAGGTACGCCCGCTTCACCTGCCACGGCCTTGGCCATCAAAGTTTTGCCTGTGCCAGGCGCGCCCACCATCAGCACGCCTTTGGGGATGCGCGCGCCCAAAGCAGCGAATTTTTGCGGTTCCTTGAGGAACTCGACCACTTCTTGCAGCTCTTGTTTGGCTTCATCGGCGCCAGCCACGTCCGCAAACGTCACCGTGGGTTTGTCGCCGGTGAACATGCGCGCCCGGCTCTTGCCAAAAGCCATCGCCTGGTTGTTGCCGCCTTGCGCCTGGCGCAGCAAGAAAAAGAAGAGTGCGCCAATGAAGACCAGGGGCAACAGGCTGCCCAGGAAGGTGAGCCAGTTTCCCACATCGCTTGGCGGTTCCACGCGCAGATCAATGAGGTTAAGCTGTGCCGTGGTCACGCCGAGGCTGATCAATTGTTCTGTGAGACCAGGCGTCGGCTCCTTGCGCGAAATGACCACCTGATCACTCGCCTTGCAGGCCTTTTCGACTGCACTTTGACCCTCTACGCACGGGCGCACGCGCACCTCGTCGCCGACAATGGACACGGATGCTACTTTACCCTGTTTGATCCATTCGGCAACGGTAGAAATTTCCTGCGTTTCAACCTGGCTGGTTTGCGGAAACAAGCTGAAGAAAAGCGCAACCACAGCCACCAGGATGAGTAAATATACGAAACCGTTCTTCGTCCAATTCGCGTTCACGAAGTCCTCCCCGCCAGGCCAAAGTGAGTGACATGCCTGACGGCGGTCGTCTAAAACCGTGCGGGCATTATACCAGAGACCCACTAAATGCGCTAGCTGTTTAGATTACAATCACTGCGCTGGCCTCCCGCCTCACTACAGGGCCAAGACCAGCCGCTCACTAGAAGCTACCCTCGACAGACCTTTGACAACCTACCCACCCCCATGCTATACTGACTTCGTTCAACAACCTAGCAGGGTCATACAAGCGCAGGCAGGAACTACTGTCGTGCGCCATGTGGGGGAAACCGGTGTGAAGCCGGTGCTGCGCCGCAACTGTAACCATGAAACAACGATTGAATCATGGAAGCCAGAACACCCGCTTGATGACCGCTCTGGAACCTTCGAGCGAAAGGGGCGGAGCATGAAGAATCTTCATGATCTGTCACCCTTGTCATGCGACAAGGGTGTTTTATTTTCTTGCCTGTTAGACCGTGGTTCACAGGCAAACGTCACACCACGGCGCCGCATGCGCTATCTGGTTCGCGCCGTCTTTTCCTGCCTCGTTTTGGCGATCCTGACCATGACGGGCACGTTGACGCCCTCGGCGGCCGCTCTCGGCGGCGAATGTCACGTTCATGGCGCTGCACAACTCGCCCACTGCGCCGCACTTACGAGCAACACATGGCCCGCACGGATGGCAGCGGCAGCGCGCGCACTCAACTGGCTGCATACCCAGCAGCAGCCCGATGGCAGTTTTGGCTCGCGGACGGCCGATGCTGTCTACCTCATTGGCCGCGCCGGCGAAAACCCGGATGGGCCTGC
>CAZEPA010000416.1:0-4399 GCA_964513955.1 uncultured Anaerolineae bacterium
TGGACAAGATCAAGCAAACCGCCGTGGCCTACCGGCGCTGCTTCGTGGTGGAGGTCATGGGGCGCTACTGCGGTTACTTGGCGCTGCTCAGCGGGCTGGCGACGGGCGCGGAGCGAGTCTATCTGCATGAGGAAAGCGTCACCCTGGGCGACTTGGAAAAGGATCTAGCCTATCTGCGCAATGGATTTGAAAAAGGCAAACGCCTGGGTCTGCTCATCCGCAACGAAATGGCGCACCAGGTCTACACCACAGGCGTGATGTGCGCCCTGTTAGAGGCCGAAGGAAAAGGGTTGTACGATGTGCGCCAGGCCATCTTGGGCCATTTGCAGCAGGGCGGCGGCCCCACACCCTTTGATCGCATCCAGGCGACGCGCCTGGCGGCCCGCTGCGTCGAATGGCTGATCAGCGAGGCAGAAAACGCCGAACCCGGCGCGGCCTTCATTGGCCTGGAGGCCGGTCAGGTGCGTTTTCATGACCTGATTGATCTACCGCGCATGGCCGATGATCCGTTCCAGCGCCCCAAGGAGCAGTGGTGGATGAACCTGCGCCCGATTGTGCGCGTCCTCTCGCAGCCCGGGCCGAGCCAGACGCCCCCGCAGCCGGTGAAGGGGGAATTCTAAGTTCCGCCTACGCCGCCCAAACCCAGTTCGCCGGCCAGGAGACGTATGGCGAGATACCCTGCTCAGAGGCGCTCGACGACCAGCAGATGCGACAGCCCAAAGCAGCGCAAGGGCGAGTTTTCCAGCGCATAAGTGGCGCCGCGCAAGACGCGCCCAAGCCGAGGACGGCGCGCCGTCAGCTTGTCGTAGCCGGGGTAGATTTGGCTGTGATAGACCAGGCGCACCGGCAGGCCATCGAACAGACGGCGCAGGCCGGCCGCGGTGTACGCACGCACATGCGGCGCCAGGCGGTTGCGCAGGGGGTCAGGCAGGTAATTGATGAGCGGGGTATTGCCAAAATGGTAGCGGCCTTGCCAGTAATGGCCGTGGGTCTCGAACGGGTAAAGGCGGTTGGGTGCAAAAATGACGGCGCGGCCGCCTGACTTGAGCACGCGCACCATCTCCGCCGCGGCCAGGCGGTCGTCCTGCACATGCTCCAGCACTTCATGTGAGAGGACCACATCGAAGGTGCGGTCACGATAGGGCAAATACTCACACGCGCCCACATGCAGATTGGACGTGATGCGGCTGCCTTCACGGACACGCTCTTCTTCGATGTCAAGCCCAATGACTTGGTCAGCCAACGCCTGCAGCTTGCGCACGTAGGCGCCGATGCCGCAGCCATCCACCAGCACCTGTGCGCCGTCCAGCGCGGCCCACTGCCGGATCATGTCGAGGCGCCGATCTTGTCCAAAGCGCCAAACCAGCGACGGCACGCCGCGGTCGGCGGCCCTGTCGTAAAGCGCAGTCATGTGTTCCATGCTCATTTGCCTCTGTTTGCGGCCAAACGGCCCCCACGTCAGCCGCTGCCCGTGGTGTCACTTCTTAATCTTGAACAGCGAAAACAATTCGTCGCTTAAACCTGCCTGTGACGTGTCTGTCATCATTATCCAAATATCTACCTTGAGGTCATTCAGATAAGTCGTATATTCTCTAATGGCGCACGCTGCGCCGATGCACCGCGTGGTGGACACAAGGTAATAAGTATCTCCAAACTTCTGGAGACTGTAGTTTTGAAAAGGTTCGTGATAATCGCTTGGTTTTCCAAGTGCATCTTTTTGACCCATGTACCTTGCCACATCTGGGTAATCGCCTTCAAAGCATCGGAGCCTGATTGGACATCTCGCCAAGAACTGGCTTATGGACTCTTCCGAGAAAAACTGAATCTCATAGAAATACGGCGGCTCTGCCGTAAAATATGAATCATGTGAAGGGCTGATGACTAACGTCTGACTGAAGTTATACGAGACAAATGATCCTCTGCGATTCGGTTCGTCATTCTTGACCAAGGTATAGTTGAATGGAATGGATACTGTGATTGGAATTTCAGGAATCTCAAACGATTTGGTCGTGACCTTGCTGGCGCTTGTTGGAACAGGTGTTGCGGGCGAAGCAAATGTGACGGTCGGCCACGGTGTTAGTGATGGTGCATCAGATGGCGTCGGCCTAAGAGTTGGCGTCGCTGGTATCAACGTTCGCGTTAGTTGCAGTGAAGCAAGTGGCGACTCCAAAGGTGATTCGGCCGGTTGTGGCGTTGAGCCGCATGCCACAGCCACGAATGACAACGCAAGCAAAACTACAAGGCGTTTCATGGATTAACCTACATCGGCGCTGTCTACACGAGACGATCCAACAACGCCCTAATATGCGCGCTCCTCGCGATGCCCAAAACCGAGGGTGTTGTCAATCAGGCGCATCCAGTCGGCTTCGATGACGTAAAAACGGCTCTTGGCCAGCGGACCGGCCAGTTCCAGCGCCCCATCCGACACACTTCCCTGCGCCGTCGCGACAAACGGATACTTGGTCAAGTAAGCGGCCATGGCCTGATCTTCCTCGGCGCCGGGCGTGGCCAGGCGCGCGCGGCCTTCCAACTGCAGGCCGCGAATCTGGCGCCATTCCTGCCCGTCCTGATAAATGGCAGCCGCCACGCTGGGCTGGCTCTCAAACGCCAGGCAGTGATTGGAGGTTGGGTTGGAAATGAAATAAAGGCAAAGGGTGCTATCGCCGTCGTCCGCAGTCACCCAGGCATGGGCAAAAAACAGCGGCGCGGCCTGCGGCCCTTCCGGCGTCCACGTCGCCAGGGTCAGGGTGGTGTGCGTCTGTAAAAACTCGTCAATCCGTTCTTCAAATGACGTTGCCATGAGCATCTCCTGTCCAGCCGGGCATTATTCAGACGATGGCGCGGCGGGCGGGCGCCGATCGTCCTTCGCCGCCTCGCGCATGCCTTGCCAGTGGTAGTACAGTTCATTTTCCAGCCCCACGCGGGCCAGGATGCGGCCCACGGTGCCGTTGACGATGTCATCCACCGTTTGCGGCCGGCTGTAGAAGGCAGGCACGGGCGGGAAGATCACGCAGCCGATCTCAGCAGCCTGCGCCATCAAGCGCAAATGTCCCACATGCAGCGGCGTCTCGCGCACGACCAGAACCACCGGCCGCCCCTCTTTGAGCTGCACATCCGCCGCGCGCGTCAACAGGTCAGCATCGTAGGAATTGGCAATGGCCGACAGTGTCTTGATGCTGCATGGGGCGATGATCATGCCGGCCGTGGTGAACGAACCGCTCGCAATCGCCGCGCCAATGTCGCCAGGTCGGTAGACCGTATGCGCCAGCGCTTCGACCTCTTTTGGGTCCCAGTCGGTCTCCTGCGCAATGGTCATGCGCGCGGAGGGACTCAGCACCAGGTGCGTCTCGATGTCCGGCGCGGCGTGCAAAATCTCTAACAGGCGAATGCCGTAGATCTGTCCGCTGGCGCCGCTGAGGCCGACAATAATCCGTTTCACAACCCTTCCTGCTTTCTGGCGTTTGCTCGCAGCTGCACCTTACACCTCGCCCACGTGCAGCGCCACCGTGCCGAGCATCAGGGTCTGGTAGCGTACGCGGCGCAGCCCCACCGACTCCATGATCCCTTTCAGCGCCTGCGGCAGCGGAAAAGCCAGCGTCGAATGAGGCAGGTAAGTGTACGCCTGCGGCTGACCGCTGAGCAGGCTGCCGATCAACGGCACCAGGCGGAAAAAATAGAGTCCGAACAGGTCACGCCAGAGCGGCGCCTGCGGCCGCGTGATTTCCAGGCAAACGACGCGGCCGCCTGGTTTGACCACGCGGCGCTGCTCGGCAAACGCGCGCGCGATGTCGGTGACATTGCGCATCAAAAAGCCGGAACAGACCGCGTCGAAGGTGGCATCGGCAAAGGGTAAGCTGAGGGTATCGGCGTCGGCGAAGCGCAGGCGTGAACCATGCACGTCGAGCAGCCCTTCACGGTAGGCCTTGCGCTGCCCCACGATCATCATCTCGTGCGTAAAATCAACGCCGGTGACGCGCACATCCGGGCGCAGGCGCATGGCCTCGAAGCCAATGTCGCCGGTGCCGGTGGCGACATCCAGCAGGTGGCCGCCGCTGGGCAAATGACATTGCTTGACAATCAAGCGGCGCCAACGCTGATCCTGACCGCCGGTCATCACGCGGTTCATCACATCATAGCGACCGGCAATCGAAGCGAACATCTGGTTGACGTAGGTCGGCTTCTGCTCCAGGTCGGGCAAGACCGCCGACGTTGCGGTTACATGTATGGGCTTGGTCATGAACGGGATTGTACCACAAGGAACGATGGGTTCCCAAACCATGCCGCCATAAAGCGAAAATTGACACGTCGTTGAATATATGCTATAAGCATGATAACAATTGAATCGTACTGATGCTCTTATCCAGAGAGGCTGAGGGACCGGCCCTATGAAGCCTCGGCA
>CAZEPA010000417.1:0-4375 GCA_964513955.1 uncultured Anaerolineae bacterium
CGTCCCGGCTGAAGTGGGCGCAGCGTGCGCGGATGCTGGCTGTGGGCATTGACTTGATCACCTGGACGTTCGATCCGCTGGAAGCGCCCAATGCCCGCCTCAACCTGCACACCCTGGGCGCCACGGTCTCCACCTACGATCGCAACCTGTTCGGTGAAGACTTCGGCGAGCTGGGGCGCGGCTTGCCCAGCGACCGGTTTCAAGCCAGTTGGTGGATCAACAGCGCGCGCGTGAGCCGACTGGCGGAAGGCGCGCGGCCAGCGGCTGACGAACTGAGCGGCCCGCTGGTCAACCGATGCGCGGGCGATGGCCTGGCGCGCCGCATTGTAGATCTCAACCTGAGCCTTGAAGCGCCCATCGTGCATGTCGAAATTCCGGACGACACGCAGGCGGTCAAACGCGCCGATCTGGCCCTGGCGCGGGATTGGCGCATGCAGACGCGCCTCGTGTTCGAAGCCTATCTTGCCCGCGGCTATGTCGCGACCGACCTGCTGCGCCTCCCCGCGCCTGGTGGTTGGCAGGCGATCTACTGCCTGGAAAAAGACAGTAGGTGATACGGCGAACGCGTTTTGGGCTTTGCTGGTTATGGACTATAATTCAGGCGAGAAAACCACATGCGTCCGTGCCTGTGATGTTTGAATCGGAAAAGCGATTGAGGTTACTGTATGGCTTATTGCTGGCGCAGCCGGACGCACATCGTTTGCTGGCAAGATCAGAAGGAGCCCTCCGCCCATGTCATCGAGTAATGGCCGTCGTTCACAGTTGAAGTGGCTTGTCCCCGGCATGTACGTCAAGCGATGGTTGTTGTTGCTTATGTTCGGTACGATTGTCCTGAGCTTAGGCCTGGCGATGCTGCTGCGGGGCGCGTCGAACAACGAGCTGCTTTCGCCAATTATCTACTATGGTCTGCTGCAATTTGTAAATCAGCCGTGGCGCGCCTTGGCTTTCTCTGGTGTTGGGATTGGTTTGATTGGCCTGGCGCTTTTTCGCCTGAGCCAGGCCTTGGTGGAACCATTCTTGCGCCCGGGGCAAAACAGCGTGGTGGACATCGTCTACGAACATCGCCGGCGTCGCGGCGGGCCAAAGGTCGTTGCCATTGGCGGCGGCACTGGCCTTTCCACCCTGTTGCGCGGCCTCAAGAGCTACACAGACAACATCACCGCCATTGTCACCGTAGCCGATGACGGCGGCTCCTCCGGGCGTTTGCGCCAAGAATTGGGTCTGCCGCCTCCTGGCGATTTTCGCGCGTGCATCGCCGCGCTCTCCGAAGCCGAAACCTTGACCACCAGCCTGTTTGAATATCGGTTCAGCGAAGGCATGGGACTGAACGGCCATTCCTTTGGCAACCTGTTCATCGCCGCCATGACCAACATTACCGGCAGTTTCGAGAGCGGCCTGGCCGAGGCCAGTCGCGTGTTGGCGGTGCGCGGACAGGTGGTGCCCTCGACGCTGCAAGATGTGACGCTGTGCGCGGATTTGCGCGAAGAAACGGCCGACGGCCTCTCGGGCTGGCGCCGCGTCGAAGGTGAATCGTCCATCCCTGCGCTGGGTCAACGCATCGAGCGCGTTTTCCTGCAGCCCGAAGATGCCCGCGCGTATCCGGCCGCGGTCAAAGCGATTCTCGACGCGGATCTGATCGTGGCCGGGCCTGGCAGCCTTTTTACCAGTGTACTCCCCAACCTGTTGGTGGATGGCATTGCGCGCGCGGTCAAGGCGGCGCGCGCGCCGCGCCTCTACATTTGCAACGTCGCAACGCAGCCCGGCGAGACCGCCGGCTTCGGCGTGGTGGAGCATGTTGAGTCCCTCAGCCGTCATGTGGGCGCCGGCCTTTTTTCCTACGTGCTGGCGAATAACAACACCCGCGTGCCGGTGCCGGCGCATGCCGCCCATTTCGAATGGGTCAACCCGCCCACGGAGGATCTGCCTGGCATCTCTGTGTTCCTGGCTGACCTTGTGGACCGCCGGCGGCCCTGGCGGCATGACAGCGAACTGTTGGCCAGCGCCGTAATGCAGCTTTACGCGCAGGTGACGGGCGCGCAAATTCGCGCTGAAAAAGCTGCCCTAAATCATAATGTTTCCACGCCGACTGTGGTACGATCTCACTGAATTGGTAGGGGTGTAGCCAGGTTATATCCTGGCTACACCTGTGTCAGGAATCTTTTGCTGCGATCCTCAACAGACGGAGGGAGGAATTTGTATGAAGACCCGTATCGGCATCAATGGGTTTGGTCGTATCGGACGCCAGGTATTCAAAGCGCTGCGCGACACGTACGGCGACACGATGGAAGTGGTGGCGGTCAATGACTTGTTCGACGCGAAGACCAACGCGCACTTGCTGAAGTATGATTCGAACTACGGCAAGTTTGACGGCACCGTGGAAGTGGGCGACCATGCCCTGATCGTGGATGGCAGACCGGTCACAGTCTTTGCCATGAAGGATCCGAGCCAGCTTCCGTGGAATGACCTCGGAGTCGAAATTGTAATCGAGTCAACCGGCATTTTTACCAAGGGCGAACAGGCCGCTGTGCATCGCAACAACGGCGGCGCCAAAAAGGTCATCATCAGTGCGCCCGCCACCGGCCCCGACATCACGATCGTCCTGGGCGTCAACCAGGACATGTACGATCCGGCCAAGCACCACATTATTTCCAACGCTTCATGTACGACGAACTGTTTGGCGCCGGCCGCCAAGGTGGTGTTCGATAACTTCGGCATCGTCAAAGGCTTGATGAACACCATCCACTCCTACACCAACGATCAGCGCATTCTCGACTTACCGCATAAGGACCTACGGCGCGCCCGCGCCGCGGCTCTGAACATCATTCCCACGTCCACGGGCGCGGCGCGCGCCGTGGCGCTGGTCATTCCTGAATTGAAGGGTAAGTTCGACGGCATGTCGTTGCGCGTCCCCACCCCCACAGTATCGGTGGTGGACTTTGTCTGCGTCTTGGAGAAGGACACCACCACGGCCGATCTGATCGCGGCCTTCAAGGCTGCTGAAGCTGGCCCCATGAAAGGCATCCTCGGCGTGAGCGAAGACTCGCCGGTCTCGATGGACTTCAAAGGTGACCCGCGCTCCAGCATTGTGGATGCCGAGCTGTGCCAGGTGCTTGGCGGTAATTTGGCCAAGGTCGTATCCTGGTACGACAACGAGTGGGCCTACTCGATGCGCGTGGCTGATCTCTGCCACATGTTGGTGCAGAAGGGCCTCTGAGCTGCCTCACGCCGGTTTGTGGCTGCATTTGACATTCATTCACTGAGTCATATGCCTGGCGGAGTCAAGCACGCGCCGGGCAGGAAAAAGGATTGACCATGGACAAGAAAACGATTCGTGATATTGACGTCAACGGGAAGCGCGCACTCGTGCGCGTCGATTTCAACGTGCCGATCAAGAACGGCGTTGTCAACGATGATACCCGCATGCGCGCCGCGCTGCCAACCCTCAACTACTTGCTTGATCACGGGGCTTCGTTGGTGCTCATGTCGCACCTGGGACGGCCCAAGGGCGGCCCGGATCCCAAGTACACGATGCAGCCGCTGGTGGCTCCCTTGAGCGCACTGCTGGGCCGCCCGGTCCAGTTTGCGGAGGATTGCGTTGGCCCTGTGGCAGAAGCCGCCGCGGCTGCACTCAAGCCAGGCGACGTCCTGCTGCTCGAAAACACCCGCTTCCATCCCAGCGAAGAGAAGAACGATCTCGATCTTGCCCAGCAGATGGCGAAGCTAGGCGATATCTTCGTCAACGATGCGTTTGGCTCGGCCCATCGCGCCCATTCATCCACCGAAGGCGTTGCGCGCTACCTGCCCGCCGTGGCCGGTTTCTTGATGGAGAAAGAACTTGCGTTCTTGGGCAAAGCCCTGGACAAGCCGCAGCGCCCCTTCGTCGCGATCCTGGGCGGCGCGAAAATTTCAGACAAGATCGGCGTCATCGAGGCGCTGTTGTCCAAGGTGGATTCGCTGTTGATCGGCGGCGGCATGGCCAACACCTTCCTCAAAGCGCAGGGTTTTGATCTGGCCGATTCGTTGGTCGAAGAGAGCAGTCTCGACATGGCCCGCGCGCTCATGGAACGCGCCGGCGCCAGGCTCCTTTTGCCGGTGGATGTGGTCATCGCCGATAAGTTCGATGCCGAAGCGGCCAGCCAAGTCATGCCCATGGCCAATATCCCCGCCGGTTGGCGTGTGTTGGATATTGGCCCGGCCACGGTGGCGCACTTCAAGGAAGCGCTGCAGCCCGCCAAGACCGTGGTTTGGAACGGCCCGATGGGCGTCTTCGAATTTCCCCGCTTTGCGGCTGGCACATTTGCCATCGCCGAGGTGCTGGCTGGCCTTGATGCCACCACGATCATCGGCGGCGGAGATTCGGCGGCCGCGGTTGAAC
>CAZEPA010000418.1:0-4362 GCA_964513955.1 uncultured Anaerolineae bacterium
GATGGCCCTTTTCGGCAACAATAACCCGAACGCCCTGGCCGTTGTCACCATGTGCGGCGGCGCCCTGGTTGGCTTCGTGATCCTGGCCGTGGTCGGGGCTATCGTGCAGACCTTCACGTCCACCACGTGGACCCTGGTCTATCGCCAGCTCACGCGCCCGATTGTCTAGGATTGGAGACCAGAGATTGGAGATCGGGTACGTGGAAGACGGATGGTCTCTGGTCTCCGGTCTCCGGTCTCCGGTATCAGATTCAGCGTTCAGTATTATTGCGCGGCACATCGGGCGCCAGGAGAAAGATTTCGCCCGGTTTGAAGTCCACCGTGCGCTCGAAAAGAACAACGTCGCGTGAGGTTTCGTCGTTGATCAGGGTCAGGCGCAGATGGCGCGGGCCGGGGGCCACGGGCAATTCTTCGAACAACGTCGCCGTGCCGGTCAGCTGGGCCACGCTGTAATCGCGGGCGACCAACGGCTGACCATCCACACTCAACTGCAGGCGCTGCGCTAGAATGGGCGGCGCCTGCACTCGTTCTGCGCGCAGCAAATAGCCTACATCAGGCACAGCCAACTGCACATGGCTCTCCGTGGCGCCGTAGGCCTGGTATGGCAAATGCCCCAGGGCCACTTGCAGCGCCAGCGCCAGCGCCAACAACCCAAAGCCGGGCAGATAGTGCCGCCAGGTCATACGACGAAACGTGGTTAGTCCGGGCAGGTGAGGTTCATCCGTGCGCAAGTCTGACCAGGGACTGACGCCGCCTTCAGGCGCCGTCGTGGCAGACTTCGGCGAGCTCAGTCGAGCCGCGCCCGCGGTCAAGGCCGCGGCAAAGGCCGTGGGCTGCACCCAGGCCGTGCTGATCGGCGCGTTGATGTAGTTGCGCCGCAACCGTGGCACGCGCTGTCGCGACAGCCGGCTGTGAATCCAATAATTGCCTTCACGCTGCGCGCAATCGTCCGGCGGGCAGCCGACGACTTGCACCGCGGCCGCGCCTGCAGCCAGGGTGTTGGTCAGCAAATTGGGATGCGCCGTGCCCACGCAGGGCAGGGGAATGACCTCGATCACCTGATTAGGATCTTGCGGATCGGGAGCTGCAACATCCAGGTAGGGACGCGCGCCCTGCGCGGCGTGGCGCTCGCAGGTGAAAATTACCTTGACTGCCTTGCCGGGCGCTTTGGCCTGCGCAAAAGCCAGGCGCTGGCGCACCGACTGATCCAGCAGCGCCGGCCGCAGCTCGCCCAGCGTCACCGCCTGCACATCGCACGAACCAACGCATAGGCCGCAGGAGACGCACAGCGCAGGGTTGGCCCGGGCCACGTACTTGTGGCGGCGGCCATCGGTGCGCGGCGCCATCACCAGCGCCTTGTAGGGGCAGTCCAGCGCGCATTTGGTGCAGCCGGTGCAGCGTTCCTCATCCACCACCACACGCGGCGGGGCCAGGCGGCGCACGATCAGCCAGGGAATGGCGACGGCGAGCAGGGTCACGGCCGTCAACGCGCCCCACATCCAGGGGGCAGCCTGTCCCAGGGCCAACGGCACGAAAAAGAGAAAGAGCGGATCCAGGGTAACGACGCCTGGCAATTGGCGCGGGTTGACCGGCGGCAGCAAACCGGCCGGTTTGATGGCGGACGCCGCTACAAGAATGACGCCGATGCCAATGATCCAAAAGAGGCCGGCCACCACTTTGGGGCGGTTGAGACGTAGGACGTGAATCCAGACGAAGAGCGCAATCACCACGAGCAGGAGCAGATGGGCGATGAAGAGCAGCGCCATCAGCGACCAGCTCAGACCAGTCTCCTCAGCCGTGGCGAAGCGGTTGGCGACGATGGCCGCCCAGGGGGTGAAGGTGCGCAGGGTGTTGAGAAACGCGCTGGAGATGAGCTGCGCGCGCTGATCGGCGACGAGGGCATAGCCGGTGACGCCGCCCAGCCACAGCAGGCCCGTCATCACGACGCCGCTGACCCAGGCCAACCAGCGCGGGCCGCGGAAGCGCCCCATGAAGAACAGGCGGTAGGCATGGAGCAGGCTGGTAACAAGCGCGGCGCCACTGGCGTAGCGGTGGATCGCGCGGGCCACGCGGTTGAAGAACATAGACTCGATGTTGACGACCGAGCGGTAGGACGCGGCGAAGCCATACGAGTAGAAAAAGTAGAGGTAAACGCCGGTCAGACCGATGATGACCAGGAGCAGAACGGTGATCGTACCGGTGTAGTGCAGCGGATTGAGCTGCGGCGCGTGGATTACTTTGTGGATCGGCCCTTCGACAGCCAACGATAGCCGTTCCAGCACATGTTCAAGCCAGGTGCGCTGGGGGTGCCAAACGACGACCGGATCACGTTCTGGGAGCAACGGGGCCAGCGGGGCAGCCGACTCGGTTGACGGCAGGCAGTCCTGCTCAGCATTGGCGCCTGGCAGCAATTCCGGCTGCTGCGGACGAATGAGCGTCACAATTAGACCTCGTCAGGGTGAGTATACGGCGACTAGATGAAATGATCGTCTGGGTGCGGTTCGACAGGCTCACCGACAATCGCCGTGGGATGTTTCCAGGATACCTGAGAAATGCTCCGCGGGCTATGTTCCAAATCATGCGGAGGGGCGTTTTGGAATGAGTGGGCGCGGTCACGCACAAGCGCGTGCTCGCCGCGATGCGGTAGGGGCTTGCGCCCGGCGGCCTATGGAAATGACCGAAAAATGGAAATGACCGAAAAAAGGACTTGACAATCCAGGGAAACGGCTGTAGACTGAAGGCAGTGACAGAGCCATGATTCGTTGCGCACCTGGCGGGATGACGTGGCCTCCCAAGGCGAGCTCTCTTGCCGATCCTGATCTGTCACGGCCTCAACGATCCAACGGACTTCGCACTGGCTCACGTCAGCGCCGTTGGCAGGATGAAATTCCATACAGCTTCTCTGTGGGACGGCTTAGTTCAACACGGGTTATGCAGCGGCTCGACCGTCCTGCACGAGACACTGTTATCTTTTTGGCCGCTGCATAACCCATATTTCGTTTTTTTGCTCACCGGCGGAACACTGTGGGTCAACTACCGTTATCAGGCACCCAGCCGCTAACACCCATAGATGTTAGCGCAATTTGAGAATTCTGGGATTGCCATACATGAGTCTCACCGATCACCCAGTCCAAACGGATTCATTCCTAAATCTTGAATTGATTCCAATCGAGGCGTTGGGATTGCCGAGACGCGCACACAACATCCTTGAACGCCAAAAGATCACTACACTCGATCAACTGCTTCAACTGGGAGAAGATGGCGTTGCTCAAATTCGCCAGATTGGCCCATTACTCCTTGATGCTATCTTCGATTCAACTGCCCAGTATCTCGGAGTACCCAGAAAATCCTTGACAGTGCCTGAAGTGGTAAAGAACGCCAAGCCGACCATTCCGCCTACTGGCGAGCCTCCTTCAGTCGCTGCTGATTTTCAGCAGGTGCTTGACTACCCGATTGTGGTGCTTACATTGAGCTCTCGCGCGAAAAACATGTTGAAACGCGCTGGCGTAGAAACCATTGGTGAGCTTCTTGAAAAGCGTCAACAGGGCTTTGAGCGAATCAATCTGATTGGCGCGAAGACGGCTGAAGATATCTCGCTCGCGTTGGATTCATTCCTGAATAATCCCCGATTATTCACCCAGGGCGAGCTAGGTTTTCTTCGAGATCCTCGTACGAACCTAATCACGGCTGATCTTGGCGATGGACGACCTGATCTCGTAGGTCTGATTGTGCCTATTGTTCAAAAAACGCTCGCTGCATTCCACTATGAGCGAGAATATGAAGTTCTCAGAAGACGATACGGCCTAGAAGAAAGCACCCGATATACCCTACAGGAAATCGGAGACTACTTTGATATCACCCGTGAGCGAGTCAGACAGATCGAATCAAGAGCTATTGAAAGAGTACGAAACATACTCCTCCAAGATGCGGATCGTTCTCTCCGTGTTCCCCAAAGCCTAATCTCAGAAGCTAACAGCTTGCTTTCCCTCCTCGCCTCGGGTGCCAAACTCCAAACTGAGACAGAAATCACCGCTATTCTTCATCACCGCTATCCTGAAAGCTCTTCCTACAAAGACTTAGGGGCTGCAAGGCTCTTGTTGGACATCTTTGGATTTTCCGAAATGCCGCAGAGCTTCGCCGGTGCCGCGCGGACTCTACAACCCTCGTGGCTCATGTCCGATGATCTTGATAAACCTTTGCTTTCTGAGGCAGTCACGGCAATCCATACTGTATTGGTAGAATCCGTAAGACCGCTCTCGTTTTTTGACCTAAAGGTGGGGATCAATCGTCCGAGGAAGAACAAAATAGATTCCGATTATTTACGATTCGCCGCGAAGATCGACGAAGCCATCGAAGTCTTGC
>CAZEPA010000419.1:0-4340 GCA_964513955.1 uncultured Anaerolineae bacterium
CGCTTTTACCAACGTGCCATCATTACTGCGAACCATTCGCCGGTTCTGGGGCCATCCTGTTGAACCGGCCCCCATCACCCGTAGAAACCTACAACGACCTGGACGGCGAGGTCGTCAACTTCTTTCGTGTTCTGCGCCAAGAGAAGGATCGTTTGATCGAAGCGATTGGATTGACCCCTTTCTCGCGTGAAGAATTCCTGCTTGCCTGTCAATTGGATCCCGATCAACCCTCGCTGGAGCGTGCGCGGCGCTTCTACGTGCGTGCACGCCAGGTGCGCACCGGCCTCGCGCAGACCGCGAGCGTCGGCCGTTGGGCCAACTGCCGCAATACCAGTCGCAGCGGCATGAGCGGCGTTGTAAGTCGTTGGTTGGGCGGCATTGATGATCTGCCGATCATTGCCGAAAGGTTACTGCGCGTACAAATTGAGAACCGCCCGGCCGCTGACGTGATACCACTTTACGACACACCCGACACGCTGTTCTACTGCGACCCGCCCTATGTCCACCTGACGCGCAGCGACACCAGCGCTTACGGCTATGAGATGACCGACGACGAGCACCGGACCCTGGCCGCCGTTCTGAATCATGTCAAAGGCATGGTCGCCATCTCAAACTATCAGTGCGACCTGATGGAAGAGCTGTATCCAGCGCCCAAGTGGAACAAACACGTGGCTGCAGCCAAGACTATCCACTCGACCAAAGGGACGCGCGTCGAAGCATTATGGACCAACTTCAACTAACCGCCCTACCCGATATTCCTTTAGTTCGCCCTGGCGATGACCTGGCCGCCATCATCCTGGCCGGCCTGGCGCGCGCGGGGTTGACCCTGCAAGATGGCGATGTGCTTGTCCTGGCGCAAAAGATCGTTTCCAAGGCCGAAGGGCGCCTGGTGCATTGGCGCGACCTGACGCCCTCGCCGCAGGCGCTGGAATTGGCCGCGCTGACTGGTAAGCACCCCGGCCATGTGCAAGCCATCCTAGACGACAGCCTCAGCATCGTACGCGCGGCGCACGGCGTGCTCATCACCGAGCAGCGCGCCGGCTGGATTTGCGCCAACGCCGGCGTGGATCATTCCAATGTGGATGGCGAAAGCGATGACTGCCTGGCCCTGCTGCCGGAAGACGCAGACGGCTCGGCCCAGCGCCTGCGCCAACAATTGAAGGAGGCAACCGGCGCTGATATCGCCATTATTATCAACGACACCCACGGCCGCGCCTGGCGCATGGGCGCGGTCGGCGTCGCGATTGGCGTCGCCGGCATCAAACCAGTCACCGATCTGCGTGGGCATCCTGACCTCTTCGGTATGACGCTGCGCAGTTCCGAGGTCGGCACGGCAGACGAAATCGCCTCGGCCGCATCGCTGCTCATGGGGCAGTCGAACGAAGGCCGCCCCATTGTACACCTACGCGGCGTTCCGTTTCTGACCGGTGAAGGCCGCGCCGCAGAAATGGTGCGGCCCGCGCATCTCGACTTGTTCCGGTAGACCGGTTGCGTGGAAAGGAGAGCTTGATGCCTTATCTGTTTCCTGCTCTGGACACAGAACCAGACTGCGATTTACGTCTCGATGACACGCAGATGCCCCCACGGCCGCCGTTGACCGAGGGAGATGCGTCATGGCTGGCGGCCCTTCTGCAGGGAGCAGGCCTGCGTTGAGGTCGAGAGCTGCCTCGATCTGGCATCATCGCTCTTTACATGACGAACGCTTGACTATTTTCTTCGGCCTGGCCCCGGCCGCGATCGTCGGCCTGGTTTTCGTCGTTATTCCTCTCGTCATTTCCCTCTATGTGAGCTTGTGGGACTGGCCGCTGCTGCGGCCAGGTCGTGAATTCCTCGGTCTGGGCAATTACGCCCGCCTGCTGCAAACGTCTGAGTTCTGGCAGGCCTTACGCGTGACGATCCTCTACGCCGTAGGCGTCGTTGCCCTGGGTACGCCGTTGGCCCTGGGACTGGCGCTGCTGCTGCAGCAGGTGCGCCGCGGGCAAGCCCTCTACCGTACAGCCATCTTCTTGCCTGTCGCCATCACCACCGTCGTCGCGGCGATTTTTTGGCGTTGGCTTTACCAACCCTACGCCGGCCCGCTGGCGCTGCTTTGGCAAGCCCTGGGTTGGCGTCCCATTGCCTGGCTCACCGATCCGGCGTGGGCCTTGCCCGCGCTGATCCTGATGGCGCTCTGGAAACAGACCGGTTACTATGTGCTCGTTTACCTGGCCGGCTTGCGCGCCCTGCCCGCTGAGGTGAGCGAGGCGGCGCGCCTGGACGGCGCGGGCTGGCTGGCCGAAACCTGGTACGTCACCCTGCCCTTGCTGCGGCCAACGACGGCGTTCGTTCTTATCACCGGCGGTATTTTCGCCTTGGAGAGTTTTGGTCCGGTCTACGTCCTCACCGGCGGCGGCCCGGCCGGGGCCACCACCACCCTGGTGCTTTACTTGTACGAGCGCGCCTTTGCTTTTTCTGAACTTGGCTATGCCGCCGCGCTCGGCTGGGCGCTCTTCATTCTGCTCTTTCCGTTGATCTGGCTCCACTTCCGCACCTGGGGTCACACGGAGGCGTTGGCATGAGGCGCCGTCTTTCGGCCGCGCGGTTTCTGCTGCACGTCAGCCTCGCTCTGACAGCGCTCGCCGCGCTGCTGCCCTTCGCCTGGATGCTGCTGCTTTCTGTGCTGGATGCGCCTGACAGTCAGACCGCGCCCGGCCTGCATGGGCCCTGGCTGCTCACGCTCAACAATTATGTCAATGCCTGGCATGTGATTCCCCTGGCCCGCTACTACGCTAACAGCTTACTCGTCGCCGGCAGTGTCGCATTGGGCCAGGTGACCACCGGCCTTTTGGCTGGCTACGTCTTTGCCCGCCTGCAGTTCCGCGGGCGCGACCTGCTTTTCCTGCTTTTCCTCGGCACCCTACTCGTTCCCACAGAAGTGACCCTGGCGCCGAGCTTTCTGCTCATGCGTTGGCTAGGCTGGGTAGATCGCCTGCCCGCGCTGACCGTGCCTTTCCTGGCGCATCCCACCGCGATCTTTTTGCTGCGCCAATACCTGCTGACCATCCCCCGCGCGCTGGAAGATGCGGCGCGTATGGATGGATGCTCACGGCTGCAAGTCCTATGGCACGTATTCATTCCGCTCGCGCTGCCTGCGGCCAGCGTGGTTGGCATCTTCAGCTTCCTGTGGACGTGGAAAGCGTTCGTGTGGCCGCTGGTCATCATTCAAAATCCGGCGCGCTACACCATTCCAGTCGGCCTGGCGATGCTGCAGAGTGAGCTTGGCACGAACTGGCCCCTGCTCATGGCGGCCACGGCGCTTGCCACCCTGCCCGTACTGTTGATTTACGCGCTTGTGCAGCGCCGGGCGCACGTACTCGATTTTGGCTTTTGAACAATAACACGGCTTTGGCCGTTGCCTCGATGCGGCAGGAGCAAGCACCTGCCAGATACTAGCGGTCGGGAGGAATTTTCACCACGATTGCCTGCGTGGTGCAGGCACACCCCACGTCAGATTAGGTCGCAACTGCGCGCGCAACCAGCGCGCCAAAAATGACACAAGGAGATCGTATGCTTGCCATGACCAGGCGCCCGCGCCTGCTTCTGTTGATATTCCTGGCTGTTCTGCTGACGGCCTGCGTACCCGCATCGCCGACACCGGCCGGATCAGCCGTTCCATCAGATTCGCCCACCACAACCACGGCCGCCGCCCCGGCCAGCGTCACGCGTCTCACCCTGTGGCATGCCTACGGGGGCGCCCTCGGCCAATCGTTCGAGACGCTGGTGAAGCAGTTCAACCAAACCCATCCCGCCATTCAGGTTGAGCCCAGTTATGGCGGCACCCTCTTCACGATGCGTGAAAAACTTGTCACCGCACTGGCGGCCAAATCCGGGCCTGACATCGCCCAAATTGATCAATTCTGGTCGTCCGAGCTGGCCGATGCGGGCGCGCTCGTCAGCCTGGATGACTTCATCGCGGGAGATGCCGGGCTGGCGCGCGCGGACATCTGGGACAAGGCCTGGCAGACGGCCAGCTACCAGGGCAAGCTGTGGTCTATGCCCTTTGCGCTGAGCAACATCGCGCTCTACTACAACAAGGACCTCTTCCAGCAGGCCGGCCTTGATCCCAATCAGCCGCCGGCCACGTGGGAGATGCTGGCCGCGGCCGCGCGCCAGCTCACGCGCGATGCTGATCAGAACGGCGCCCCGGAGCAGTGGGGCCTCACCATGCCGCTCAAAGCCAACGAGGGGAATGTCTACTACTGGCTGGCCTTCCTGTGGCAAAACAACGGCGCGCTCTTCAGCGATGACTTCAAGGCCGTGCGTTTTAACGAGCCGGCCGGCGTCGAAGCGCTGCAGTTCTG
>CAZEPA010000420.1:0-4329 GCA_964513955.1 uncultured Anaerolineae bacterium
CCGATCAAAAACCGCAGCTCGCTCCAACATGTCAACGGCTTCCTGCAAGACGGCGCGCGACTCTGGTTCGATCGCCAGTAATTCATCGGGGGTGTGGTGGCCTTCTTCTGCGGTCAGACCCTGGAAGAAAAGGGGCAGTTGGGAAACGATGTGCAGGAGCGTGGCCCTGGCGCCGAGGGCCTGCGCCCACTGCGCTGCGATTTCGACCATCTCCAGGCTTTGGCGCGTGCCGCCCACGCTCACCAGCATACGGCGGATTTCGGTCAACGGCGCGCGCGCCACCAACACGGAGGTGCTGCTTTGGCGGACCACTTGGGCCACGCGCGAGCCGTGCAACAGGCGTCTCAGGCCGCGGCGGCCAGCGGGGGCCAACAGAATCAAATCGTAGGTGCGCGCGCCCGATTCGGCCAGAATCGCCTCCTCCGCAGAGCCTGGCTGCGACACCTCGCGCAGCGCGCCCCTTGTCGCCGTCGCCAACTGGGCGCGCGCAGAGGTCAGCCAGGTGGGATCCACATGCGCACCGGCATCGGGGACCAGCAAGGTCAACTCCGCGTCAAAATGACGGATGAGCGCCAAGGCTACTTGCAGCGCCCACTGACTATTGTTCGAACCATCTACATACAACAGGATTTGCATTCTCGACTGCCTCACTGCACCATCGGGAGGACGTGCTCAGACCAACAATAAAATCAAGGGGACGACAAAAATAACCGCCAAAAAGACGCCCAGGCGTCGGTTGTCGCGCATGATCCACTCCAGGCACCACTCAACGCTGCGCCGATAGCCGTTGTAGTTGATGACCAGAACCAGGAGCGATAATAGAGCCACGCTCGTCATTTCGGTAAACACAATCGTAAACGCGCGCGGCGTGTTGAGCAGCAGCGCCGCAAACAGCGTGTCAATAAACGTCGTAATGTTCGCCCCCATCACATACGGCATCAGATTTTCACGCCGGACGTAGCCGCGCGCAGATAAGGGCACCAAGATGGTCAACGACACCGAAACTGAAAGCGTCACTGCGGTGACGGCCATGCCGATAGCGAACATGACCCACGGCCGGTAAACCAGGTCGGACACGCGCTGGAAACTGCCGCTCTCTGATGAAATTTCGGGCAAGGCCCGGTCAAAAATGTTAAACGCAGTCAGCAGGATGAGCAGTCCGGCGATAAACACAAGCCAGCCCGGGAGCAACGCCGCCAGCCAGTGGACGATGGGATCATAGACGATGTCAATGAACGAAGCCAACATCGTGGGCGCCCCAAACCGCACGTTGTCGAACCAGCCATTGGTCAGGATGAGATACCCCATCCCCATGGCGGGCAAGTAGATGGTCGCGGTGGTCAACAGGGCGAGCACCCCAATCGAAATGCTGGCGACGCGCTGCCGTCCGCGCAGATACGACACGAAACCGACCAACAATACGATGAACGAAGCGCCAAGTCGCGAGCCGGTAATCATGGCAAAAGACTGGACATCGGAAATCAAATGTTGGCTGTACAACGTCAGGGAGACCGCGGCCACCGGCGAGCCGCTCAAGACCATGTAGGCCATGAGCCAACCCATGCCCAACGTGTTGGTCATCGAGTCAACCGCCAACGTTTTGAACAGCGGCTGCAGCTCACGCGCCCCGGTCTTGAGGAGTTCCAACGCGAGGATAAAAACCGCCACGCCAGCCACAGCAATCAGGGCTTTCTTGATTCGATTGAGCAAAGGCGTCCGTCCTTATTCTTGGGTCGCGTGGCCGTAGAACACCAGCAGGGTGCTGCCGTATGTGCGCGCATCGAGCCGGGCCAGGGAACTCAACGATAGGGAATGATCTTCCTTCGGGTGAATCTGGACAATGATCTGTCCGTCAGCCGCCAACAGCGTTGGGCGTGCATCTATGAGCAGGAGCGCCTTTTCCCACAACTGCCGATACTGGGGGGGCGCAATGTAGATCAGATCGAACGGCGCCGCGTCGGTGCGCTGCAGAAAGGCGAAGGCATCGCCGGCCACGACGCGTGCCTGATCGGATAAGCCGGTGAGCGCCAGGTTTTTGTGCAGAATGGTGAGCGCCCGCCGGTCCTTCTCACAAAAAACCGCCTCAGTCGCCCCTCGACTTAGCGCCTCGATGCCGACGGCGCCGGTGCCGCCGAACAGATCCAGAAAACGGCAGCCTTCGATGGCGTCCTGCGCGGCGAGGATGGAGAACAGCGCCTCTTTGACACGATCGGTGATCGGCCGCGTCGAATCGCCAGGTACACCAAACAAGATTCGACCTTTGGCCGAGCCAGTAATCACACGCATGGCTGATCGTTCACTATCACCGCCGGTTTGTCTGGTAGGCTGCTCGCGCGGCTGAAATGTAACACATGCTGACAGCTTTGGCAACTAATAGACACCCGAAACAGTTTTGCCAACCGATTCGTTTTTAGGTACACTTGAGACGGCCCTGTCCCGTAGAATCCGGATGCGCCCTACACGTGATCGCTCTTTTTCTGGAGGTTCCATGCACTGGTTACGCTTGCGCTGCGTCTCCCCTATGATTCGCGGTCTGCTGGTGATTGGGCTGGCCGCGGCGGCCGTGGTGTTGGCATTGCCGCCTGCGCAGGCCGCCATCCCCGAAGGCGAGATGCTCGTCAACGGCGATTTCGAGGCTTTTCACGTCGGCTGGACTGAGCCTGGCGTCCAGGTCATCTTTCACGCCAGCAGCCTGCCGCTCGGCATCGCGCCCTATGGCGGCGATTATGCCGCTTATTTCGAGCCGCACACCGCCGTTGATCTCTTTCAGAACGTCGCCATTCCCGCGGACATCACCTTCGCCAAAATTCACCTCTGGTATTGGTCACGCTGGAGCGAACTTCCCGGCGAACGCTCTCTGGCTGTCCAACTGCTGGATCCGGTCGGTGGGACTCACTACGTGGATGCGCTGCTAATAGACGCGTATCCGCCAACCAATGCCTGGCAGCCGCTCACGTATGTGCTGACGCCGGCTGATCTGGCGGCCATTCGTGGCCGAACCGTGCGCTTCAAGCTGCGTGCGGACGGCTCAAACTACCGCGCGAACTTCTTGGTGGACAGTGTCAGCCTGGAAGTGAGCAGCGGCGGGGTGCGTCGCCTGTATCTCCCTACAACCCCGCGCCGCGCGGGCAACGGCCAATGACCGACCTTATCAACCGTTCCTTCCCTGCCGGATTTCTGTGGGGAACTGCCACTGCCGCGCACCAGGTTGAGGGCGATAACCGCAACAACCAGTGGTGGGCATGGGAGCAGACGCCCGGCCACATCTATCAGAATCAACGCTCGGGGCTGGCCTGCAATTGGTGGGCGGCGGGGGGCGCGGAGGCCGATTTTGAACGCGCGCACGCGCTAGGGCAAAATGCGCACCGGTTATCGGTCGAATGGAGTCGTTTGGAGCCAACCGAAGGCGTGTTCGACGCCGCAGCCTTTCGCCGCTATCGCGAAATGCTGAGCGCGCTGCGCGGCCGCGGCCTGACGCCCATGGTGACACTGCATCATTTCACCAATCCACTCTGGTTTGAGGCGCAGGGCGGCTGGCTCAACCCGCGCAGCGTGGAACTTTTCCAACGCTTCGCGGGCCGGGTGGCCGGCGAGCTAGGCGACCTGGTTGACCTGTGGTGCACCATCAACGAGCCCAACATCCACGCCGTGCTTAGCTACTTGCTGGGCGAGCACCCGCCAGGCCTGCGCAGCCTGGTGGCGCCGTTTCGCGTCATGCGCAACCTGCTGCTGGCGCACGCGGCCGCCTATCGGACCATTCATCGCCTCGACGGCCGCGCCCAGGTGGGGCTGGTGCTGCATTTCCGGCCGTTCGTGCCGGCTACGGCTGGCGCGCGGCTCGACCAATGGGCCGCCGCCGTGCAAAACTATCTCTTCAGCGACTGCCTGCTGACGGCCGTGCGCGATGGCATCTTGCGGCCGCCCCTGGGTCGCGGGCAGACCGTCGGCCCCCTGATAGATTCCAGCGACTATATCGGCGTCAACTTCTACACGCGCGAGTTGATGCGCTTTGACCTGACCGCGCCGGGCAATCTCTTTGCGCGCCGCTTCTTCTCGCCATCTGGTGAAACCAGCGACGTGACCAGGAGCGGCCTGGCGTACAGCGAATGTGTGCCAGACAGCCTGGAACAACTCCTGCTGCGCTTGGCCGCCGTAGGCAAGCCCATCTTCATCACCGAATGTGGCCTGCCCGACGCCGACGACGATCAACGCCCGCGCTTCCTCATCACTCATCTGGCGGCCGTGCAGCGGGCCATTCAAGCAGGCGCGCCGGTCAAGGGCTTCTTTCATTGGACCCTGGTGGATAACTTTGAGTGGGCCGAGGGCTGG
>CAZEPA010000421.1:0-4287 GCA_964513955.1 uncultured Anaerolineae bacterium
GGCCGGGGTGGGCAAGACCGAGCTGGCCAAGGCGTTGGCCGACGGCAGCGGCCGCCGCTTGATTCGCCTCCAGTGCTATGAAGGCCTCGATGAGACCAAGGCGCTGTACGAATGGGAATATGCCAAGCAGATGCTCTATACGCAGCTCCTGCGCGACAAGCTGTCCAACCTGCTGGCTGACGCCAAGTCGCTGGTCGAGGCCGCCGACCGCCTGGCGTCGGAGGACGACGTCTTCTTTTCGGAACGCTTTCTCCTGCCGCGACCGCTCCTGCTGGCGCTGACCTCGCCTGATCCGGTGGTGCTGCTGATTGATGAGATTGACCGCGCCGATGCCGCGTTCGAGGCGTTTCTGCTCGAAGTGCTGAGCGACTTCCAGGTCAGCGTGCCGGAGCTGGGCACGGTGCGTGCGGTTCATCAGCCGATGGTGGTGTTGACAAGCAACAACACGCGCGAGTTGAGCGAGGCGCTCAAACGGCGCTGCCTCTACCTCTTCCTGAGCTATCCAAACCTGGAGAATGAGCTGGCGATCGTGCGGCTCAAGGTGCCTGATCTCGCGCCGCAGCTGGCGCGCCAGGCGGTTGACATGGTGCAGCAGATTCGCCAGATGGACCTCAAGAAACGACCGAGCATCAGTGAAACCCTGGATTGGGCCAAGGCCCTGGTCACGCTGAACGCCAAGCACATTGACCAACAAACCCTGGACACGACGCTGACCGTGCTGTTGAAGCATGAATCCGATGTGCTGCGTGTGCAGCGCGGTTTGTCCAGCGGAAGCAGCAGCAGCGCCGATTTCCAGCCTCGCCAGTCGCCCAAACGACGACAGGGGTGGGAAAACTAAGGCTGCCGCACGCCGAGGCGAAACACCTGGGGGAGAACCAACATGGAAGAACGCATGGTGGAATTCATTGCTGGCTTGCGCGCGTCCGGTGTTCGCATCTCGGTCGCGGAGAGCGCCGACGCCTTTCGCGCCGTGGAAGCCCTGGGCGTCCAGGATCGTGATCGTTTTCGGGAGGCGCTGCAGGCCACGCTGATCAAAGAACCGCAAGACCTGGCGACGTTCGAGCGCCTGTTCCCGCAGTTTTTTGGCCTGGGCGGCCCGCCGATGTTCGACGCGACGCAGGATTTGTCGGACGCCGATTTGCAGAACCTGGCCGACGCCATTCGCCAGTTTACGGGCAAGGTGCGCGAACAACTGGAGCGCCTCCTGCGCGGGGAAGCGTTGACGCAGGAAGAGCTCGAGGAGTTGGGCCGCATGGTGGGGCTGAATCGTTCCACGTATCCGTACCAGCAGCCGTGGCTGACCAGCCGCATGCTGCGCGCCCTGGGAAGTGACGAGGTGAAGAAGGCGCTCAAGGAACTGTGGGAGCTACTCGACCGCATGGGCATGGACAAGCGCTCATTGGATCGTCTGCGCCAACTGGTGCAGGCCAACCAGGACGCGCTGCGCGAACAGGTTGGTCAATTTGTGGGCAGCAGCATTGCCCGCAACGCGCTCAACGAGCCCCGCGACGCACTGCGCGGCGATGATCTGATGCAGCGGCCTTTTCAGTCGCTGAGCGAGCGCGAAGCCGAAGAACTGCGCAAACAGGTGCAGCGGCTGGCTGCGCAGCTGCGCAGCCGCGCGGCGCTGCGCCAGCGCCGCGGCAAAGTCGGTCAGTTGGATGTCAAACGCACGCTGCGCACCAACCTGAAGTACGGCGGCGTGCCGCTCGAGCTGAAGTACCGCCAGCGCCAACTCAAGCCGAAGATTCTGCTCATCTGCGACGTTTCGACCTCCATGCGGCCCGTGGTGGAGTTCATGCTGCGACTCATGTACGATCTACAAGACCAGGTGGCGCAAGCGCGCTCCTTCGCGTTCATTGATGATATTCAGGAGATCACGGCTGACTTCATGGAGTTTCGGCCTGACGTCGCGATTGACCAAGTGCTCGGTCGGCTGCAGCCAGGTTACTACAACACCGACCTGGGGCAGAGTCTGCTGCATTTCCAGCGCGACTTTCTGGACGCCGTTGATCACCGCACTACGGTCATCGTAGTCGGCGACGGGCGCAACAACTACAACAACCCTGAGATCGAATCGTTCAACGACATCAAGCGCCGTGCGCGGCGCCTGATTTGGCTCACGCCCGAGTCGCCCATGCTGTGGGGCAGCGGCGACAGCGACATGCTGCGCTACCTGCCGTTTTGCAGCGCGGTGTTTGAAGTCAACAACATGGCGAGCCTGGCCGAAGCCGTGGATCGAATGCTGACCACCCATTGATCGGCGCAGAAAGATGATGCTATGAGGTTACGAGATCGCATTTCCAGCGGCATTCGCGCCGTCTTCCATAACGTGCTCGACCGTGATGCGCACCTACCGGAGGAAGACCGCCTAGCAGCCGACATCGAGGTGGCGCAGGCGCGGCTTGCGCAGCGGCAAGAGCAGCTGGTTGACACGGCTGCGCGCCAGCAAGAGGTGCAGACAGCCTGGCAGCAGGCCCAGGCGCGGGTGGTCGAGGTGCAGCAGCGCCTGGACGCTGCCACGCGCGCCGGTAACTCGATTGTAGCAGAGTCTTTGCAGGCAGAGCTGGGGCAGATGCAGGTTCTGGCGCAGGAGTTGGGTGAGTATGTGACCAGGCTGCGTCAATCCGCGGTTGAGATGCAGGCCGACGTGCGCACCCTCCAGCAGCGCATCGAGCGCGGCCGCCAACGCCTGGCTCGATTGGCGCAGGCGGCCGGGCGTGCGCCCACGGCTCGACTGCGGTTCGACAGGCCCACTGCACCGGGCGCGAACAAAGAGCCGGCGCCCCCCGCGGCGATGAAGCCCTCAACCGACGCACCGGTCGCTGATGCAGCGGTCCCCTCGCCCGACTTGGCGGCGCGCATCCAGCGCTTGGCGCTGAGCGAAGAGGCAGCCAAACCGCCGCCGCCAACTCCTGCCCAGCAGAGCGACAAGCCCTGAATCTCAATCCTGCTGATAATCCTTGACTGCGCGCTGCAAGTCACGGTCGGCATCGCGCTTGGCGATGGCCTCCCGCTTGTCATACTGCTTTTTGCCGCGCACCAGGCCCAGCTCCACCTTGGCGCGGTTGTTCTTGAGGTAGATGCGCAGCGGGACCAGGGTCCAGCCGCGCTCGGCCACGCGGCTCGTCAGCTTGTTGATCTCACGGCGATGCAGCAGCAGCTTGCGCTCGCGCAACGGATCGTGGTTTTCACGGTTGCCGCCCATCCACGGCGAAATGTGCACGTTCAGCATCCAGATTTCGCCGTGCCGGATGACCGCGTAGCCGTCCTTCAGGTTGCACTGTCCGGCGCGGAGCGACTTGATCTCCGTGCCCCACAGCGCCAATCCCACTTCGTAGGTCTCTTCGACTGTATAATCATGATACGCTTTGCGATTCGTCGCCAGCGTCCGATTGGCTTGGTCCGCATTCTTCGCCACAAGTTGTTTTCCCCTGAAAGTGCTCAGTCAAAGTGCGCAGTGTCTGCGCCAGTTTATTTTGCGCGCAGGATTTCAACGGCCTTGTCCAACTGCGGGTCGCGGCCGGCGGCGCGATCCGCTTCGCTCAGCAACACGGGGACATCAGGCTCCAGGCCGGCGCCGTGAATGCCGCGGCCTTTGGGCGTGAACCAGCGGGCAATCGTCACGCGCAGCATCGAGCCGTCGCTCAGCGTCTGTGGCAGCTGCACGGAGCCTTTGCCAAAGGTCTTGGCCCCTACGAGCGGCCCGCGCCCCGCATCCTGAATCGCGCCAGCGACAATCTCGCTGGCGCTGGCCGAGCCTTCATTGACCAGCACCGCCAGCGGAATGGCGGTCGCGATGCCGCCGCTGCGCACGCCGTAGTGCTGTTCGCGGCCATCCTTGTGGCGCTCGATCAGAATATCACCTTCGGCCAGAAACTCGCTGCCCACGTCAACCGCCACGTCGAGCAAGCCGCCAGGATTGCCGCGCAAATCAAGGATCAGTCCCTTTGGATTCTGGTCGAGAAGCTGCTGCAGCGCCGTGCGCAGGCGCTCGGGCGCCGGCCGGCTGAACTCATTTAATTTAATATAGCCAATGTTACCCGGCAGCATTTTTGACTCCACAACCGGAATCTCGATGCGCGCCCGCGTCACGCGGATTTCCAGCGGCTTGTCTTCCCCCTCACGTCGAATCGTCAGTGTGACCTTTGTGCCGCGCGGCCCCCGAATGAGCGTGATGATCTCGGTGAGCGAAAGCGAAGTTGCATCCTGCCCGTCCACCGCGGTGATAATGTCATTGCGCCGCACCCCGGCCGTGTCGGCTGGCAAGCCTGGATACACCTCAAT
>CAZEPA010000422.1:0-502 GCA_964513955.1 uncultured Anaerolineae bacterium
GACCTGCCCATGCGCTACGACGTGGCTGAGTTCGAGGCCGGGTTGCGCGCAGCCGCCACGCTCGGCCCGCCCGCCACCTTGACAGCCGAGCGCCGCTCGGCGCTCATTGCTCTGCTGGACGGCGCCGTGGCATGGTGGCGCGGCGAGTTCCTGGCTGACCTCGATGCCGGCGAGTGGGCCCTATTTCGCCGCGAGGAGCTGTACATGGACTACCTGCGCAGCCTGCTCGACCTGGGCCAGGCGCACCTGCTGGATGGCCGCTATGCCGAAGCCGCGGCCGCCTACCGCCGCGCCCTGGCTGAGGACCCGTATCTGGAGCTGGCCGAACGCGAACTGATGCGCTGCCTGGCACGGCAGGGGGAAAGCGGCCGTGCGCTGCGCCGCTACCGCGAGCTGCGCACCCGGCTGGAAACCGAACTTGGGGCCGCACCCTCGGCTGAGACGACGCTGCTGTACGAGCGGATCAGGCTGGAGCTGCCGATCTCGAGGGGCCGGCCGTCGG
>CAZEPA010000422.1:512-4285 GCA_964513955.1 uncultured Anaerolineae bacterium
GCGCACCCGGTTGGACGTCGAGCTTGGGGCCATACCCTCGGCCGAGACGACACTGCTGTACGAGCGGATCCGGCGCGGGGATGACGTATAGGTCAGAAGCGACTCTAGCGGATTTCCACCACCTGGGCCGGCCCGTCGAGCGCCAAGTGGAGCTTATTCAGCACATTGCGTCCCAGAACGATCTCCTTGCCAGTCTCATCCCCCACGACGAACACGCCTGGGAAGGCAGAACCGGCGATCTCGAGGTCCACGAGAAAAAGCTGTACCGAACGCCATTCTCCCCAGTGACTGCGAATGTGGGCATCGTTCAAAGCAGGGGCCAGCAGATCTTGCAGCAAAGCTATGGGTACGAGGGTGCCATCCGATCCGGTATCGATAAGGGCATGCTGCTCTGCCGTACGCAGCTCTTCTTGGGGATTGATCAGCACTGCTGTGAGCGCAGGAAAGGACGGCCAGTAGTTGGCGTCCTAGGCGTACTTCATGCTAAGTCCCCGTTTTCCTGCCGAAAGCCCCGTCGCTCAAGGATCGTTTCTGGATCTTCCCCGACCTGGGTAATCATCACGGGTGTGCGACCAAAACGCTGCCGAACTCGCTGCCATAACACCTGGAACTCCACGTCTTGGTCAACGACCTCTCCTCTGTGCATAGCGATGTATCGGCCGAAATAGCGCGCCCTTAACTCGGCGTGTTGGCGCCGATAGGCCTTACTCTCCTCAGCGATCTTGCGCCGGTCCAGATCCCAAAGATGACGACGAAGCGCTTCGGCCAAGACCGCTTCAGGGCTGGCCTGGGCATCGTGCGCTGCTTGCTCCACCCACTGATAGAGCACCGGGTCAAGAGTTACAGTAGGCATACAACTTCTCCTGTGAAAGACTAACAAAAGCCCAGGCGCAGCATCATCTGCTCCGTGGTTTCCGACTTGTATTTTATCGCAAAGCCCAGAACCTGACAAGCAGACCCGATTGCCGACTTCCAGCCAGAAGACCTCCCTGGCCTGTAAGCACTTCTGTAAGCGCGGCGATGTATACTTCAAACCATGACGTCGCACGGTTATCACCCACTCCAACTGGAAACCTTTGTGGTGCGCATCTGGCGCGAGGCCAGCGGGCTGGCGTGGCGGGGGGAGATCATCCACCTGCCCGACCGGGTCTCGCGCCGCTTCGCCAGCCTGGCGCAGGCCCAGGCGTTCATCGCGGGCTATGCGCCCGAGGTGGATGGGGCCACGTCCTCGGAGTGGGAGCCCGCGACGCCAGAAGAATGACCGACCATTGGAGGTATCGAATGCGTTCCCATCCCTGGTTCAAACTAGCCGTCGCGCTTGTGTTGATCCTCGCGGCAGTTAGCCTGGCCGGCTGCGGGGGCGGCCAACCCGCGCCGCAAGCCGACCCGACACCCACGGCGATGCCGCCGGCGACCGCGGCCGCCGCTGAGCCCACCGTCGAGCAGACAGCCACGGCGTCGACCGCGCTGAACATCCCCTGCACTGAGCTGGTGCCGGATGACGAGCTGCAGCGTTTGTTGGGCGCCAAACCCGACAGCCTGTCGGACACTGTCATGCCGGGCTGGACCGCCTGCACCTGGTACTACACGCCCCCCAACGCAACCGACCAGGCCGAGTTCATCGTCCAGGCTTATACCGGCGAGGAGACTCTGGTCAAGTGGCGCATGGACACTGCCAAGCAGCCGGCAGGGACCGTCGTCAACAGCCTGGCCGACTACGTGCAGGAGGGCTACACCTGGGTTATCCCCGAGAACAAGCTGCGCGCCGTGCAGGCCCTGCAGGATGGCCGCTACGTCTTCCTGCGCTTCCCGGCCGATAACCTGGCCCTGGGCACTGAATCGACCATCGCCGATTATCTCAATGTGCTGTTCAACCGTCTGCAAGCGAAAGGGTGAATCCAATGAAACTACAACGCTCGTCGCCTCTGCGCCCCTACTGGTTGGCGCTGCTCATGCTCGTTTTGGTACTGACTTCGCTGGCTTGTGGCCCGCTCAACAGTGTCGTGGACCGGGCCACGGGCGGGGGCGGGCCGATGCAGGCCGCCTCCGACCTGTGGAGCGATGTGCCAAAGATGGATGGCCTGACAGCTTCGCAGATGGACATGCCGCTGTTCGCCAAGGTCATCTTCAACACCATCGTCGGCAACCTCGGCCTGCTCAACCCGCAGGGTGAGGACCGCACCACCGGCAAGGTGGATTGGATCGCCTTCGACACCGGGAAAACCCCCGACGAGGTGCAGGCATTCTACACGCCGGAGCGCATGGCCGATAACGGCTGGGACAAGACCGATCAAACCGCCTGCTTTCAGGGCAGCAAGTTTGGCGTGACGGAAGCCGGCAGCGTCTGTTTGTTCACCAAACAGCAGGACAGCGTCCAGACGCAGCTCGTCATTATCACCGCCAAGGCGGAGCAGGCCAACACCAACCACGTCTTTTTCATCCGCCTGGAAAGCTCGCCGACGCCCATCCCGCCCGCCGGGGCCGGGGCGGTCCAACCGCAGGCGACGGTCTCGTCAATGGAGGTCAAAGTCAATGGGTCGGACGCACGCCAGTTGTGGGTGCTGCTCAACGGCAAGGCAGCGGTGATGGTCGCCATCGGCGATGCGCCCAACGAGGCCGGCAGCAAAACGATTGCGCAGCTGTTGGTCAACGCTGTGTAGTCAGTCGAACTGCGCCAGTCTCCGTATTCGCGCTAATTGGGAGAGTACATTCTCCGTATTTGCGCTAATTCAGAGACTATGGTATCCTGTCGTCCATGATACCGAGGATACTGCAGTCACGGGTTACCGAGCAGTTGCTGGCTGGCGGCAAGATCGTGCTAATCTACGGTGCACGCCAGGTTGGGAAGACGACCCTGGTGCACGAGGTGTTGGGCGATCTGCCCTACCACACATTGGTCGTCAACGCTGACGAGATTCGCTACGCCGACGTGCTCGCCAGCCGCGATCTGCGCCGCTTGCGCGGGCTGGTGGAGGGGTACGAGTTGCTCTTTGTCGACGAGGCGCAGCGGATCCCGGAGATAGGTGTCAATCTCAAGCTGCTGATCGATCACCTCTCCCAGTTGCGCATCGTGGTCACTGGATCATCATCGTTGGACCTGGCCAGCAAGGTGCAGGAGCCGCTCACCGGCCGGGCATGGGTTCACAGGCTCTACCCTGTCGCTCTGGCCGAGCTGGCGCAGCAGCACAACCGTTTCGAGCTAGATACCATGCTGGAGGAGCGGCTGATCTACGGCAGCTATCCCGACATCTTCTCCATGGCTGGCGATCTGCAGCGCCGCGAGTACTTACAGAACCTGACGGTCAGCTACTTATGCAAAGATGTGCTGGAGATCAGCGGCATTCGCCATGCCAGCAAGCTACGCAATCTGGTTCGGCTGCTGGCCTTTCAGATCGGCCGCGAGGTCTCATTGAGCGAGCTGGGCGGGCAGCTTCAGATGAGCAAAGAGACCGTAGCCTCCTATATCGATCTTCTGGAGCAATCATTTGTCGTGTTCAGGTTGAGTGGCTTCAGTCGCAACCTGCGCAAAGAAATCAGCAAGCAGGACAAGATCTACTTCTGGGACTTGGGCGTACGCAACGCAGCCATCGACAACTTGAAGCCGCTGACGCAACGCAACGACGCAGGCGCCCTGTGGGAGAACTTCGTCTTGGCCGAGCGCTTGAAGTGGCTGCATTACCGCCAAACCCTGGCCAGCCTCTACTTCTGGCGTACCTACACCGGCGCTGAGATCGACATCGTCGAGGAGCGGGGGGGCGCACTCTATGCGTATG
>CAZEPA010000423.1:0-4277 GCA_964513955.1 uncultured Anaerolineae bacterium
GCCATATCGCGCAGTTCAATTTCGGGTTCGCCTTCCAACAAGGGGCGATCCAGAAAATCTATGGTGTAATTCCCGGCCAGGAAGTCGGGGTCGGTCAGGATGCGCTGATGATAGGGCAGGGTGGTGTGCACCCCGCGAATGGCGAATTCTTCCAACGCGCGTCGCATGCGATTGATACACTCGACACGCGTTTCGCCCCACACAATGAGCTTGGCCAGGATGGGGTCATAGCGCACCGGTACGTTGCAGCCGTTATAGGCGTACGTGTCGACGCGCACGTTGGGGCCGCCAGGCAGGCGGAACCGGTCCAATTTACCGGGGCTGGGCATGAAATTGTTCCATGGATCTTCGGCGTTGATGCGGCACTCCAATGCCCAACCGCGGAACTCGATCTCTTCCTGACGAAAGGCCAGCGGCTCGCCTGCGGCGATGCGAATTTGCTCGCGCACCAGGTCAACCTGCGTCACCTTCTCGGTCACCGGATGCTCCACCTGGATGCGCGCTTTCATCTCGGCAAAGTAGAAGTTGCCTTCCATGTCCATGATGAACTCGACCGTGCCCGCATTGCAGTAGTTGAACAGGCGCGCAATGTCCAGCCCCATCTGCCATACCTGGGCGCGCTGCTCCGGCGTCAGGTTGGGCGACGGCGACTCAACGACCAGCTTTTGGCTGTGGCGCATGATCGAACCATCGCGCTCGCCCAGGTGGATGAGATGACCGTACTGGTCGCCGAGGATTTGCACTTCCACATGCCTGGCCGGCATGATCGCCTTTTCCAGGTAGACATGCTCATCTCCAAAAACGGCGCGCGCTTCGGCCTGCGCCTGACGCACCGCACGCTCCAGCTTGGAGGGTTCAGTCACCAGGCGCGTGCCGCGGCCGCGACCGCCGCGACAGGCCTTGATCACCAGCGGGTAGCCGACTTCTTCCGCCAACGCCTGCACGCCGGTCATTTCATCTTGGCAGAACGCTTCCGGGATGTAGCGCGGCACCGGAAAGCCCGCCGCTGCCACGCGTTCACGCGCGCCCAGATTGTCGCGCACGGCGCTGACCACGGAGCTAGGCGGCCCAATGAAAACAATCTGGGCGGCTTCACATGCTTTGACGAAGTCCGGGTCCTCCGCCAAAAATCCATAGCCTGGGTGGATCGCATCGGCGCCTGTCTCTTTGGCGGCCTGCAGCACCACCTGGTGATCCATGTAGCCGAGGCTGGAATCGAGGCGCACAACCTCGTCAGCAAAACGCACGTGCAGCGAGCCTTGGTCCGATGGTTCGAACAACCCCACACTTTGGATTCCCAAGTCTCGACAGGCCCGAATGATGCGCACGGCAATCTCGCCGCGGTTGGCGATGAGAACTTTCTTGAACATGAACTTCTCCCTTGTGCGGCGGCCGCTTACATCGGCGAGACGCCGTGCTTCTTGGGCACGTGACGTTCCTGCTTGGACAGGGTCACTTCGAGGGTGCGAATGAGCAGGCGTCGTGTGTCGCGCGGCTCGATGACATCATCAATCAAGCCACGCGCGGCCGCTACATACGGATTGTTGAACTTCTCTTCGTACATGGCCACCAGCTCTTTGCGCTTCGCTTCGGAGTCGGCCGCCTCTTGCATTTGCTTGCGGAAGAGGATGTTGACCGCGCCATCCGCGCCCATGACCGCGATTTCGGCGTTGGGCCAGGCAAAGAGATAATCGCCGCGCAAGCCCTTGCTTGACATAACGCAATAAGCGCCGCCGTAGCTCTTGCGCATGATGATCATCAGTTTGGGCACGGTGGCTTCGCTGTAGGCGTAGATCATACGCGCGCCGTTGCGGATGATGCCGCCGTACTCCTGGTTGGTGCCGGGCAGGAAGCCAGGCACATCTTGCAGCGTAATAATGGGGATGTTGTAAGCGTCGCACAGGCGGATGAAGCGCGAGGCTTTGAGCGAGGCTTTGATGTCAATGCACCCCGCCAGCACCATCGGCTGGTTGGCGACGATGCCAACCACATAGCCGTTGAGCCGGGCGAAGCCGATGACCATGTTCTGCGCCCACAGCTCATGAATCTCGGTAAAACGGCCATCGTCTACGATGCTGGTGATGACCTGGCGCACGTCATAGGGCTTGTGCGGATCGGTGGGCACCAGCTGCTCCAGCTCCGGGCAGCGCCGATTGGGGTCATCCACCGGCGGCACATAGGGCGGATCGTTCTGGCTGTTGGACGGCAGGTAGGAAAGCAGGTTGCGCACTTGGGCCAGGCATTGCTGGTCATCCTGGGCCAGGAAGTGACTGACGCCGCTCTCCTGGCTGTGGATCAACCCGCCGCCCAGTTCATCCAGGCTCACCTCTTCGTTCATCACCGCCTTGACCACTTCTGGCCCGGTGATGAACATGTAGCTGTTGTCGGTCATGAAGATGAAGTCGGTCAGGGCCGGGGAGTAAACCGCGCCGCCCGCGCACGGCCCCATGATGACGGAAATCTGCGGGATAACGCCGGACGCCTCGCAGTTGGCGTCGAAGATGCGGGCATAGCCGCCCAGGCTGTCCACGCCTTCCTGGATGCGCGCGCCGCCAGAGTCGTTGATGGCGATGAAGGGGCAGCCGTCGCGCAGCGCCATGCGCATCGCCTTGACGATCTTGTTGGCGTGCATTTCGCCCAGCGAGCCGCCCATGACGCCCGCATTTTGCGACGCCACGTAGACGTGCCGGCCGTTGACCTGACCAAAGCCGGTGATGACGCCGTCGCCGTAACGCGAGGCCCGGCCGTCCAGGTAGGTTTCAGAGCGCGGCAGCACCAGCGTATCAATTTCGGTGAAGGTGTCCGGGTCAAAAAGCAGCTCGATGCGTTCCCGCGCGGTCAAGCGCCCTTTCTTGTGTTGGGTATCGGCTTCTTTGGATGTGCCGGCGGCAATGGCCCTGCGGTCGCGTAGTTTTTTGAGATACGATTCCATGAAAAAATGCTCCTATCGAATCAGCATGAGACCGAAGATCAGAGATCGGCCGCCCGCTGCGTTCGTTGTTGAAGTCCCACAAATTTCTGTCTTTTGCCTAAAGTGCTATGTCATCTGGACCGACGATCGTTAACACGAAGCCGTCGCGTCGGCTCCACCACCCGTGCATGAGGGCGCCGGCCGCGGCCGTGGGCGTATAGGTGACTTGCACCGGCGTCCAAACGCCTTCGGCTGGCTGGTCGAGATCAAACTGACATTCAACCCGCCGCGTGTCCACCGTTAAGCCCAATTTGACAGCTTTCAGCGCCGCTTCTTTGGCGCTCCACATCGCGGTGGTCAACGTATCGCGCCATGCCGGCGCCGCGGCCTGCACCTGCCGTGCTTCCGCGTCGGTGAAGAATGTCTCTACGAAGTTCCATGCTCGCGGCCGCACACGTTCGATGTCCGCGCCAACGGCCTGCGCGGTCACTGCGCAGAAGGCCCATTCTTCACAATGGCTGATGGTCAAGCAGGCCGCCAGGCGGTGACGCGTGGGGGTCGCCTGGCGCGCAGGATGATTGGCAGGAGGCTGCTCCTGCAGTTCGACAAACGGCGATCCATCTTCTGCATTCTTGATTTCGATGCTGTCCAACGCCAGGCGTTGGCCTGTGGTCTCTTCAAGAAACTGCTGCACCAGGTGCTTGGCTGTCCAGCGCCCAAGCAGCCAGTCGTGGCGGCGCTTGGGCGTGCGCAGACCGTGAAAGTGCGCCAGCTCCGACGCGCTCAGCAGCCCCAGGGGCGGCTGACTGCGTTCGAGGACGGGGTGTGCGCTGGTAGATTGAACAAGCCAATGGATCATGTGATTCGTTCTGGTGACAAGACTTCGGAAGTCTATGTGACTTCCGAAGTCTTGATCGTTCCGTTGCTTACGCCAGAATTGCTTGCAGGGGCGCCAGCAGCTCGGCGGTCACGCTGCCCGGCATCGGTACGGTGCGGTAGCCGCGCATGTCCACGTAGACGTTGCCGGTCTCGTCTACGACGACGGCGTCGAAGGATTTGCCGCCATCTACCGGCGTCACACGTGCGTAGAGCCGCTGGCCGTTGGCCTGCTCGGCTTGTCGGTACGTGGTCACGCGGCCGATCGCCATCGGCAGCGCCATGACGCCGGTGGTCGCCATTTCCCAGATGCCGGCGGTTTGGAAGCAGAACTCGATCAGCCGCGGCGCCATCAGGGTTTCGGCCGTGTCCGGTGCGGTGTTGGGCGGCAGGAAGTGGGTCATACGACCAACCGCAACGCCGCCTGCCATGCCAACCTCATCCAGCACCTGGTAGGCCGGGCCGTGGAAGTAGATCTTGTAGATGTCAG
>CAZEPA010000424.1:0-4275 GCA_964513955.1 uncultured Anaerolineae bacterium
CGCGCACGACTACGATCATGCCGACGAGCATAACCACGATCATGCCCATGCCGACGCGCACGACCACGATCATGCCCATGCGGGGGGCTTGGTGGGCTGGGTGCAGTCATTTTTTCACATCCATGGTCATGGCGAAGACGAAGATCTGGTCAGCGACTCGGTCTTGGAAACCAGCCAGGAAGGCATCCGGGCCTTGCAGTGGTCGCTGGTCAGTCTCTTCTTCACGGCGGTCATGCAGATCATCATCGTTGCCATCAGCGGCAGCGTGGCGCTGCTGGCCGACACGATCCATAATTTTGCCGATGCGTCCACGGCCATTCCCCTCTGGATGGCCTTTGCGCTCAACCGGCGCCAGCCCACCCGCGGTTTCACTTATCGCTATGGCAAGGCCGAAGACCTGGCTGGCGCATTCGTCGTGTTGGTCATCTTCGCCAGCGCGTTGATCATCTTTTACGAAACCTGGCAAAAGCTGATTCACCCACAGCCGGTGCACAATCTGGGGTGGGTGGCGGCCGCGGCCATCATCGGCTTCGTGGGCAATGAGGCCGCCGCGTATGTACGCATCCGCACCGGGCGCCGCATTGGCTCAGCCGCGCTGGTGGCTGATGGCATGCACGCGCGTACCGATGGCTTGACCTCGCTGGCGGTGCTGGTGGGTACGATCGGCGCCTGGCTGGGCTTTCCCCTGGCTGATCCGCTGATCGGCGCGCTGATCGGCATCGCGATTCTGTTCATTGTGCGCGACGCCGCGCGTACAATGTGGCAGCGGCTCATGGATGCCGTAGATCCGGCCCTGGTAGACAAATTGGAGCAAACCGCGCGCCAGGTTGCGGGCGTGAAGGATGTGCATCAACCCCGCCTGCGCTGGGTGGGACATGCGCTGTGGGGCGAAGTGCACATCGAGGTGGATGGAACTCTGCCCACACTTTCCAGTCATGCCATTGCCGAGGAGACGCGTCATGCCCTGTTTCATGCCCTGCCGCGCCTGCGCGAAATGACGGTGCATGTGGATCCCTGGCCGCAGCCCGGCGCCGATCCCTGGATCTATCACGCCATCACTGCGCACCACGCACGTTAATACGCGATCAGTGAAATTCTGGTACAGCAAGCCAGAAACCCTAACGCAAGGGCGCCAAGACCCCAAGCCGCCGGGCGATTTCTTGGCGTCTTTGCGTCTTAGCGGTTTCCTTTTCCTCATTGTCCCCGGCTTGTCCATGTCAGCAGCCTATTCCAAGTACCGGTCGAGCCGGTCTTCCCACCGGCGCTAAACGATGGAGTGCTTCTTGACAGCTTCAATCCATTTCGCTATAATGCCCCCGTACTGACCGACCGGTCGGTAACTTTGGATCAAAAGGAGTCAACCTGTGTACGCCCTAGTTCTGATCCTTCACTCGCTCGTGCGTTGGATCATCGTGATTGCCGCACTGGCGGCTGTCATACGCGGCATCAGCGGCCTGTCGGGCCGCCAGGCCTGGAGTGCGCTCGATCAGCGCCTGGGAGTGATCTTCACCAGCGCCATGGACACGCAGCTGCTGCTCGGCTTGCTGCTCTACTTCTTCCTCAGCCCCATCACGACAGCCGCCCTGCGCGATATGGGCGGCGCCATGTCTCAAGCCGGCACGCGCTTTTTTGCGGTTGAACACCTGCTCCTGATGCTCATCGCCGTTGTGGTGGCGCATATCGGGTGGTCGCGGGCCAAGAAGGCCAACGGCGATGCCGCCAAATTCCGCCAGATTACGATCTTCTTCGGCCTGGCGATCGTCCTGGTTCTGTTGGCCATTCCGTGGCCCTTCTCCGCCATGGCGCGACCCTGGCTGCGCCTGGGCATGTAAGAAGCGAGGCGCTGTGTGTCTGCCACTGATGTGACTATGCCGGAGCGCATCCTGGAAGGGGCCACCCACCTCTTCGTCACGCAGGGCTACCACCGCATCTCCATGCGTGAAATCGCCGAGGCGGTGGGAGTCTCCAAGGCCGGTCTTTACTATCACTTCAAAGACAAAGAAGACCTGCTCTTGGCCATTCTCACCGCCTACCTGGATAACATCGAGCGCCTGCTCGACGGCGTCCAACAGACCGGCGGTTCGACGCGCAGCCAGGTGACTGGCTTGATGCACGCGATTTTTGCCCAGGCGCCGGAGCAGCGGGCGATCATCCGCCTGGCCAGCCAGGAGATGGTGCAATTGAGCCAGGAAGCGCGCGCGCGTTTTGGTCTGATCTACCATCAGAAATTCATCGCGCAAATTGAAGCTATTTTGCAGCGCGGGATGAGCCGCGGCGAATTGCGGCCTATGGATGTTCACCTGGCAACCTGGATACTGTTAGGGATGATGTACCCCTTCTTCTATCCCGCACATGCCAGTGAGCTGGGCGCGCCCGCGGCCGCCATGGACCTGATGCTTGAAGTCTTTTTCGATGGCGCCGGGCTGGCGCAGTGACGTCCACGATCCCGCCGCTCGTTGGTTAAGACGGCGGTCACAGACTGCCTGTGAGCCAAAGGTTAGTCACCTTGTCGTTCGTTGGTTAGGACGGCGGACGCCGGCCGCCTGTGAGCCAAAAGTGTGTGACATGGGGTTGCTGACCGCGTGGAAGCTGCGACGGCGTAAATCCGATCCATAGTGAGGTTTTATGAGCACAACAACGGCTGCGGCTGCGCCCGCGGCAGAAAAACTAGATTTCAAAAGAGTCTTCCCGATTTTTATCATTATTCTGATTGACCTCCTCGGTCTGACGATCATCATTCCCCTGCTGCCGCTGTATGCCACCTCGTTTGGCGCCAGCGCCTCGGTGATCGGCCTGCTGGGCGCGTCCTACCCGATCATGCAGTTCGTCGGCGCGCCCGTCCTGGGACGGCTGTCCGACCGCTTTGGCCGCAAACCCATTCTGCTCATCAGCCAGGTGGGCACCTTGATCGGTTTTCTGATGCTGGGCTTTGCCAACACGCTGTGGCTGCTCTTTGCCTCGCGTCTGATTGACGGCCTTTCCGGCGCCAACATTGCCACCGCGCAGGCGGTTATCAGTGACGTGACGACTGAAAAGACCCGCACCCAGGGCCTCGGCCTCCTGGGCGCGGCCTTTGGCCTCGGCTTTGTCGTCGGTCCCGTGATTGCCTTCGCCTCGCTGGCTCTTAGCGCCAACAATTACCATGTACCGGCGTTCATCGCGGCTGGTTTTTCGGCCCTTTCTATCTTGCTGACCTGGTTCTGGCTAGATGAGACGCATCCAGAGGAAAAACGCAACACCGATAAGGCGAAGCCCACGCTGGGCTTGGGCGCCATGCTGCGGGCCCTGCAGCATCCACAGGTTGGGCTGCTGCTGCTGCTCATCTTCGCACAACAGATCGCTTTTGGCGGTTTTGAGCAGATCCTCGCCCTTTTCACCCTCAACCGCTTGGGTCTCAACGCCTCGGGCAATGCCATTATCTTCGTCTTCGTTGGCGTGATCGTCGTCGCCGTGCAAGGCGGCCTGATTGGACAATGGAGCCGTCGCTGGGGCGACCGTCGCCTGATTTACCTGGGCCTGGCTACGCTGATGGTGGGCCTGGCGCTCACCGCCTTGACCCCGCGCCAGCCGCCGCCGTGGTACAGCACCGCCGCGGTCACCACCGAGCTGACAAGCTCGGGCACAGGCGCGCGGCGCCTCCCAGGGGAAACACCCCCAACCTACAGCTTGCCTATTGGGCTGCCGTCCGATGCCAACAAGGGTTGGCTGGGGCTGGGCTGGCTGCTGCTGGCGATGGTGCCCGCCTCGATTGGCGGCGGCATTTTGCAGCCTGCCATCAACAGCCTGATCACGAAGCGTGTGGAGGATGGCGAGCGCGGCGGCATTCTGGGCATCAGCGCGGCGTTTCTCAGCGGCGCCAATGCCCTGGCGCCTCTCTTGGGCGGTGCGGTCTTTCAGTGGGGCGGCGCCAGTGCGCCGTTCTGGATGTGGGCGGCGATCCTGGGAATTCTGCTAGCAGCGGCCATACGTGCGATCAAGCCGGGCCGTGAAGAGTTGGCCGCGCAAGCCGCGTAACCGGGCTTTTCTCACTGGCGCTGGCTTAACTCAACCACGAGGGTAGTCAGCGCCAGGCGATCTTCCATCTGGCCGGTTTTGATCGCAATGTCGGTATCCAGCAGGCGCTCCATGACCCATTCCAGCGTCGTCAGGCTGAAACGCTGCGCCTGCGGCCAGGCTTTCTTCATGGTGAACGGCTTCTGACCGAGCGCGGCGCCGGCCGCCTCCTGGCTTTGACCCTGGCTCATCTGCTCTTTGTCCTGCTGAAGCAGTCGGTAC
>CAZEPA010000425.1:0-3714 GCA_964513955.1 uncultured Anaerolineae bacterium
CCTCCTACATGAATGAGGCGGCCGTCGGCGAAGGATTGCAGCAAGCCGGCATCTCGCGCGAACAGTTGTTTGTCACCTCGAAGTTGTGGGTGCAGCACACCGGTTACGAGAAAACCAGGCAGGCCATCGAGGATTCCTTGCGCCGCCTGAAACTCGACTATCTGGATCTCTACCTGATTCATCAGCCCTATGGCGACGTCCACGGATCATGGCGCGCGATGCAGGATGCCTATCGAGCGGGAAAATTGCGCGCCATCGGCGTCAGCAATTTCCAGCCAGACAGATTGATGGACATCACGGTCTTCAATGAGATCAAGCCCGCGGTCAATCAAGTGGAAATGAACCCTTTTCAGCAGCAAGAAGACAGCCTGAAATTGATGCGTGAGCTGGGTGTGCAGGCAGAAGCATGGGCGCCCTTTGCGGAAGGCAAAAACAATCTCTTCCAGAATGAAGTGCTGAAATATGTCGCCCTTAAGCATGGGAAAACCATAGGCCAAGTGGTCTTACGCTGGGTAATACAACGCGGCGTGGTGGCGCTGGCAAAATCAGTCAACAAGGCGCGCATGTCAGAAAACATCGCTATTTTCGATTTCGAGCTAGGCGCCGAAGACATGTCGGCGATTTCGCAGCTGGAAACCGGAACGAGCAGCTTTTTCTCGCATCGTGATCCTGCCATCGTCAAGTGGATGAGTGAGCGTAAACTGGACCTATGAGCGCGGCGGCCTGTGCGCTGGAGGCTCACGGGCGACAGCCCCGCGCAAACGCTGGGCGCGTAGTTGGAACAAAACAAATTCTGCAGCAACAGGGATAGAGCCGAAGCAGGGGTAGAACCGAAGCATGATAAAGCAGGATGGCATGCGGCGGATGCAATGATGTTACGAGCACTGAACGACTAAGGAGAGAAGGAATCATGAGTGGCAAACCGATTCACATTACCCAGTTTGATCTTGAGCGTTTGAGAAAATTGCTTCTTGACGCACAATCTACGAATTACCGCAAAAGTGAATATCTGGAAAGACTGCAGATGGAAATCAATCGCGCAGAAGTGGTCCTGCCAAAGGATGTACCCAGTGATGTGGTGACGATGAATTCCACGGTGTGTATTGAAGATCTGGACACCCAAGAAGAAGAGATCTATACGCTGGTTTTTCCAGAAAATGCCGATCTTGGTCAAGGGAAAATCTCAATCCTGGCACCTATTGGAACCGCGATGTTAGGTTATGAAGTGGGAGACTCGTTTGAATGGGAAGTTCCAGCCGGAAAACGAAGGTTGAAAGTCAAGAGAATTCTTTATCAACCTGAGGCTTCTGGTGATTATCATCTGTAGACATCTCCGCCGCAGGAAAACGAGGCCGCATCAACTCCGAAAGCATGTTCTATTCAATAGGCGCTCCATCACGCGCGCGCCCGACGTGTGGGATTCTGCGGCGTTGTGAGCTTATGCTGACCGCGCTGTCATGACCGGCGCTGATGCGGCAACCTTCGTGGTTACGATGGACGACCGGATGCAGCCGATAGAACGGCGGAACATGGCGTTGGGCGCTAGTAAATCAGGAAGATTTCATGATGAGGCTCTACTTTGTACGACATGGGGAAAGCACCGCCAACCTTCTGTGGGAATTTTCCAATAGTGGGTTCAAACATCCGTTGACCGAAAAGGGCATCGAGCAGGCGCGTGCGGTGGCGCGCAGTTTGTCCGGCTTGCAGGTCGAGCAGATTTATTCCAGCCCGGTCATGCGCGCCGTGCAGACAGCGCACATCCTGGCCGAGAGTCTGCAGGCCCCAATTGAGATCACCGAGGCGCTGCGAGAATGGGATGTGGGCATCTACGAAGGCACGACGGACCCGGTTGGCTGGCAGTTGCACAGGCAGGTGCAGGACGACTGGTTCACGCATCGAAGGTTCGATAGCAAGATGCCCGGCGGGGAGAGTTTCAACGAAATCCAGGCGCGGTTCATCCCCTTCATCGAAGGGTTAGTGCAGGACGAGAGAAACTCAAATCGGAGTATCGTCTTGGTCGCGCATGGCGATCTGTACCTGGCTATGCTGCCGGTCATCTTCAAGAACGTCACCTTCGCTTTCGCTTGTCAGCATAACTTCCCCTATACCGGCTGTGCTGTGGCGGAGACTCGGCCTGACGGACTCTATTGCGTTTCGTGGTGCGGGGTATCGTTAAGTGTTTGATGATGACCTCCGGATTGGTGATAATACCCAAGAACATTGGAATAAAAACCACATCTTGATACGCTAAACCCGTTACTATTCCGCCATCTATCTAGCTTGGATGCGGTCATAAAACGGGAGGGACATCGTGATGGCAGACCATGCGTGACAAAGCGACGCTGATCGCGCCGATGCGCGTGGTCGCAATCCACCAACCTCAGGAACGCGCTGTTGTCGGTCCTGAGATGGACTTCGCGTCGCTGCCGTACCACGACAAGCAGCGCGAGCAGGACGTCAACCCCGATCTTCCCTATCTGGCCGAGTCAATTGCCTCACTGCCCTTCGAGGATGCCAATTTCATCCTCAGAGCCGGCGTACACCTCCATTGGGACTTCCCCCCATTCCTCAAACGCACGAAATTCCGCGCCAGCGACCCCACCGAGTTTCCGGCGGTCCCCACGCGCTGGTTGGTGAGCCGCTACGCGAGTTCGGCGCGCAAGCCGGACCAGCAGTGGGTTGTCGAAAGCGATGCGCTGCTGTACGGCGAAGGCGGCGCAGTCATCTACGATGCGGCGCAGACCAGTCTTGATGTGGATATCTATGGCGGGGAGCAGCCGTTTGCCTACGTCGGTCACAGCGATACGCTCGAGGCGTGGAAACAGCGACGCGGCCGTCTGGGCGACAGTTTCATCCCCTGGAAAGCCAAGCACAGCGGCCGACCGCTGACCGCGCTGGGCTGGGGATCGCCCAGCTTCGACGTCTACTATCCCAACTGCCGCGGCGTCTTTGGCTTTCACGATCCGGCCGGCACGCGCGATCATCGCTACCGGGTCATCGGCTGGTACGGCGATCTAAACGACGATTACTGGCTGAACTACCTGCGCCTGCGCCGCGGCGATTGGGGCTTGCCGGACATAGATGCGTTGACGCATCTTGATGCGGAACACAAGCGCACGCTCAAGCAAGAACGCGTTGCCAAGCTGTTGCGCGACGATCTCGGCTTGGTTTTGTCGGTTGAAGACGCCCTTAGCAGCGAAGAGCTTATCTCGGACGCGCAGTGGGAGCGGATGGTGTGCTGCGGAGAGGCGCAGTGGCTGGACGCCGCGCTCCTCGATCCGAACGCCGTGCTCTACGCCATGGGCAATACGCCCACCGAGGCCCTGTCGGCGTTGATCGCCGAGAAGGCGACGCACGAGCAAGGGCGTCCCGCCAGAGAGAAGCTGGAAGACAGCCTGGCTGCCATCCTGATGGGCGACCGCCTCCAGAGCCTGAAACTCGACATCGGGCCGAAGTTTCGCGAGTTCCGCCATGCCGACGAATTTGTCGGCAGCGACGGCGGCGTGCAGTGGGTCGTCGAAAAGGTGGACGACAACCCGACCAAGCAGCCGCCCGGTGAGCACACTAAGGAGCAGCGGCCATCGCCGTCGCTGCCGCCGCCCATCTTTCCGCTCCTGAACACCCTCAACGCAGCGCAGCGCACCTACGATGCGACGGCGGGCGAACTGGAACGCCGCCCCCACCCACTGTACACTGACTGCGATCGCTATAAGC
>CAZEPA010000425.1:3724-4261 GCA_964513955.1 uncultured Anaerolineae bacterium
ATCGGCCGCACAACGAACTGGGCGCGCTGCCTCCGGCGCGCGAACTGGAAAGCCAACAGTACCAACTGTACACTGACTGGTATCGCTATATGCACGCCGCATATCCGCCGCCCGGCGAAACGGAGGAATACGTCGAGGTCAGCGATTTGCTCGCCGCGATCGAGCGGGGATCGCTGGCGGCCGTTACGAGGCTGCAATGGACGTTGGGCGAACCCGCCGTTGACAACGCCCCCGCGACCGGCCTGGCCGCCGACATCGCCGATGCCACGGCGGCCCTCGCAGATGCCCTGAACCGGCTCAACGCGGAAGTAAAAAGCGATCCGACCATCGTTGAGCAGTTCCACTGGGAAGTTCAGCGCCGCGCGGCGCCGCGCTTCTGGGAACCGGCGTCGCCGGCGCTGGTGGTGGCGATTCCGCGCACCGGCGACCGGCCCGACCGAGCCGCTGAGGATGGCGCGGCCGCTGACTTCGGCGAGGCCTTGGACAAGCTCAGGCCTCGTGCGGTGAGCCTGTCGAACCGCAGTCGAGGCGACGCCG
>CAZEPA010000426.1:0-4233 GCA_964513955.1 uncultured Anaerolineae bacterium
GCGCCTGGCGCGGCGCACCGGCGAGCGACGGGTGTTGCTCATCTGCGCGCTGGGTACCAGCCTCTACCCATTTCTGACCGCGCTGACGCACAGCACCGGGGCGCTGCCAATCTACGCCGGCATCAACGGATTCTTCCAGGCCGGCATTGACTTGGTCTTCTTCGACATCATGCTCGACACCTGCCCGCCGCAAAACCAGGCGCGTTACATCGGTCTGTACCAAACCACCGTTTTCGGCGCGACCTTCCTGGCGCCGCTGTTGGGCACCTGGCTGTCTGATCAAGTTGGCATCGGCTGGGGGCTGACCACCGCGAGCGCGCTGCGTCTGGCCGGATTTCTCCTGCTCTTTGCCCTGGGCGTTGGCCGTCATCTGAAATCGGAAGCGGCGGGATAGCAAATCGGAATGATGAATGCTGAACGCTGAATGATGAGTGCAAAGTACAAAGTACAAAGGGCGGAGAGCGGAGAGGATTCCGTATTCAGCGTTCACGCGTTCCGCATTCAGGATTGGGGGTTTTTTCTTGATTTTGTTGACCCTGGTTTTTACGTTCTTGATGAGCGCCCTGGGCCCTGGCGCTGGTTACTGGCAGCCTCCGCAGGGAGGCTTCGGAATCGTTGCAGCGACCTCGGTCGCCGGGGGGCTGAATGGCCTCGAGCTGCCGCCGACAAGCTGGCGGTTTCCAGACGACCCGGCCATCGAAGCCGTGCGCGTGACCGCGCAGGAGGTTTTTGCCTCCACGCAGGTGACGTGGGCCGATGCGGCCGGCCAGCCGGTGGCCGGTTTCCGACCCGCGGCGATCTATCCGCCGTTGTTCGCGCGCGACCTGAGCTGGATCGTTCCTGCGGCGCGCCTTTTCTACCCGCCCCGCGCGTGGCAGCCGGGCGTCGAGGCCTTTTTGCGCCGCCAATACACCGCGACCACGCGCAGCGATGAAGATGGCTGGCAGGCTGGCGCTGGCGCGCTGCCCGGCGTACTGCACAGCGATGGCCGCGTGGACAAGGCCTCGGCCGTCTCAGACGAGGAAACGTCACTGATCGGCGCGGCCTACAGCCTGTTCGAGGTGCAAGGCGCAGCCTGGCTGACCACGGTCATGACCGGTACGGCGGGTCAGGCGAACGGAAGCCAGGCGACTGGAAGTCGCTGCTACGAATGCGAAGTCCACCTTCGTGGACTGCAGGCAGAGCAGGGGGCCGGAAGTCGCAGTCACGATTCCCAAGACGCCGCTGGGTTGGCCGCGCCGCGCGTGATTGATCGCCTGGATGCGGCGTTGACCTGGCTGTGGGACAACCGTCGCGAGGCGGCCAGCGGGTTGATCTGGCGCGGGCATACCACCGATTGGGGCGATGTCACCCTGGACGTGACCGCACCCAATCCCACCGATCTTGATCCGGCGCGCGCCCTGCGCACCGCTTCGATTGTCGCCCTGGTGCGGGCGGGGCGCGCGGCGCGTCACCGGGCGACGTGGTGGGCGGCGCTGGGCGCGGGGGCGCGGGCCGCCGCCTGGCGCCAGGCTGCAGCCGAGCTGCAAACGACCGCCAATCGGGACCTGTGGCAGCCGCGGCGCGGCTTCTACCGCCTGCACATTCACCGGGCAGGGCCGCCCTGCGCGGACGGAGCGCCGTGCGCGCCCTGGCAGCATCCGTTCGACGAGGATCGCCTGCTGGCGATCAGCAACGCGGTGGCGGTGCAGGTCGGCTTTTGCAGTCCGGCCCAGGCGCGGGCGATTTTGGACGCGCTAGCGCAAGCGCAGTTGGCGGCTGGGGCGATGCAGCCTGGGCTGAGCCTGTGGCCGCCGTATGCCAGTTGGACTTTTCCGCAGCCCGACATGCAGGCCGGGCGTTATCAAAACGGCGGCGTCTGGGATTGGTGGGCGGGCGTGCAGATCGAGGCTGAGTTCAGAGCCGGGTACAGCCGCCGCGCCCTGCTGCATCTGCGCCAGGTGGCGCACGCGTGGGCCAGTCATCCGGGCCAGGTCTACGAATGGCAGGCGCCAGGATGGCGACCGGGAATGCGCGGCGATGATTTAGCGACCGTGAGCGCGGCCAAAGATTACGCCGCGGGCGCGGCCACGGTGATGCAAGCCGTCACGACCGGGCTGTACGGTGTGGAGTGGCAGGCGGGCGGCGCGCTGCGCGTGACGGTGCGCCTGGGCGAAGCCAGCGGCGGCATCACCAGCACCCTGGCCGGCGCGAATCGCAGTCTCAGCTATACCTACACGCCTACCGCGGATGCCTTGCGCCTGGATTACCGCACGTGGGGCAGCGGCGCGTTTCCCCTCTGGCTGCGCTTGCCCGCTGGTCGTGACGCCGCCGCCGTCAGGCTGGATGCGGCCGATGCGACGTTCACGGTTGAGCGCGTGGGCGATGATCAGTACGTTGCGCTGACCGCGCTGCCCGGCATCCACACAGTCGCCGTGCGCACGCTGCCCAGTCTGCCATGGTGGCAGGCGTGGTGGCTGCGCTGGCGGTATCTGCGCGAGCCGGGGGTTGGATGAGGAGGGCGAAGATCGGAGACCAGAGATCAGAGACCAGAGATCAGAGACCAGAGATCAGAGATCAGAGACCAGAGATCAGAGACCAGACATCGGAGACTAGCCAGGACGGGCGTCGTGCTGGAAGATATCGCGCAGCAATAGCAGGCCGGCGACGCCAATTGCCGCCAGCGTGAGCGTGTAGGCGACCAGCGAGGCGATGACCAACGCCCACGGCCAGCCGGCCGGTTCGATGGCCCCCGAAGCCAGCCCGGTGACGACGGCCAGCGCCTGGCCGCCCACCAGGAATGCTACCATCAATGCAAGCCCCCAGCCGATGAATCTGCGCCGCGCGTGCGCACGCAGCGCCGCCCATAAGAGCATCCCTCCGCCGGCCAGGGCCACGGGAAACAGCTCGGCTGGCATCAGATAGTCGAGCCGGAATACGCCGCGCCCGATGGTTCCGATCGCCGAGAGCGCGATCGTCGCCGCCATCGGAAACCACGTCAGCAGCGTCCCCACCGTCGCTAGAATCTTCGTGAGAATATCCGTTTTGTGCGTGGTGTGTTCGGTCGTGGCCATGGGTTCGTTTTTCTCTATTGCCTGGATTGCTTTAGGAACTGCTGCTTCCGCTTCTCTCGTTCGTCTCTAGCCTGGGCGACGAGGGTCTGCAGATCAAGGCCGCGGATGGATGCATCGTATGTGTAGTGCAGGCTGGCCGCTTCGAGACGATAGGACTTGCCCCCGGCGTCACGACTGATGTACTTCTCATCAATCAGCAATCTGCGCAAGGTCACGTGGTCCAGCTCGAAGCCGCGGCCGAAATCAAGCACCCATTGCTGCAGCTCGGCGTTGATCTCGCCCTCGGCATACGGCCGGTCGGCCGCAATTCCCAGGGTGGCGCTGAGCACAAGCATGTTCAGGTCAAGCGCTTTCTTGGGTAGACCCCGGCCGTCGAGGATCAACGCCGGGAAGCGATCGCAGAATTGGGCCATTGTGATGTGGGACATGGTGACACCTATGAATTGAAAATTATGTTATCCCTTGACGTAGGACAACTTCTCGCAGATGGAACCGTTCTTCACTCGGAAGATATCAACTCCTCGGACATGGCCCTTCTTCCCGGTCGCATCTACCCAGCCGTATCTCCAGCGCATGATGCACCGATCACCAAAGCCCAGAATCTCCTCGATTTCGATGTGGGCCTGGGGCGACTCGCGGAAGAAGTCGTGCCAAAACTGAGTAACCACTTCCTTTCCCGCGTAGACAGCCCCGTCGGGGGCTGGGTTCGTGTTTTCGAAAACACAATCGTCGCTCATGAGACGCATCATCCCTGCGACATCATGACGGTTGAAGGCTTCATTGAACTCAAGGACGACGCGGCTCGCTGCTTCTAGTCTCGACATGCGGATTGGGCTCATGGTGATAACACCTCCTTCATGATTCGACGGCGCTGTGGTGGTTTGAAACCGGCTGGCTTCACGCTGATTATATCATCGAATTTTCCTGAGACACAATGCGCCGGGGTTGCGGGGGTGCATTTCAAACTGGGGCAGGTCGGAAGTCGGGCGGTTAAAATCGCTGCAACCATCGCTAAGCCGACCTTCATCGGCGCCTACCGCCAAACCACAAAGGCGCCGGTTGTGTCAACAACCGGCGCCTTGTTTCAATGAGCAGGTTTCACATTCAGCCTGCTTAGCTCATGCGCTTCTTGCGCCCGGGCCAACGGCTGAACGATTCCAGTTTAGCGCGCGGTGCGCCG
>CAZEPA010000427.1:0-4222 GCA_964513955.1 uncultured Anaerolineae bacterium
CACGCCGTTGAACTTGGTGGTGTGACGGCGGCTCCACAGGTCGCGCACCGACACCGCCCCGCCATCGGCCGTATAGGCCATGCAGCGCTTGGGCACCACCGCGTAGGCGCAGCGCACCCCTGTGAAACCGGCAGTCTTGGAAAAGCTGCGAAACTCGATGGCCACGTCCTGCGCGCCCTCAATCTCGTAGATCGAATGAGGCAGCGCGGGGTCGCGAATGAAAGCCTCGTAGGCCGCGTCGTACAGGATCAGCGCCTTGTTGGCCCGGGCGTAGTCCACCCAGGTCTTGAGCTGCGCGCGTGTGATGGTGGCGCCGGTGGGGTTGTTGGGAAAGCACAGGTAGATCAGATCGACCGGCTGGCTGGGCAGGGCCGGCACGTAGCCGTTGGCGGGCGTGCATTCCAGGTACACCAGGCCGGGGTAGCGCCCGTCCTGCGCCGCGCCGGTGCGGCCCGCCATCACGTTGGTGTCCACGTAGACGGGATACACCGGGTCGGGAATGGCGATGCGGATGTCACCCGCAAACAGCTCCTGAATGTTGCCGGTGTCGCACTTGGCGCCATCGCTGACGAACACCTCGTCGGCCGCGATGTCGGCGCCGCGCGCCTGAAAGTCGTGCTGGGCAATCGCCTCGCGCAGGAAGTCGTAGCCCTGCTCGGGGCCGTAGCCACGGAAGGTCTCGGAGTGAGTCAGCTCGTCCACCGCCTTGTGCATGGCGCTTACGCAGGCCTCGGGCAGGGGCTCGGTCACGTCGCCAATGCCCATGCGAATCAAGGCACGCCCCGGGTTCTCCGCCTCATACTCACGCACGCGCTTGGCGATGTTGGCGAACAGATAGCTGGCCTGCAGCTTCTGGTAGTTCTCGTTGACCTTGATCATGGCGGGGAAACAGTGAGGGTGGATGAGGTTCCGCACGGGTCTCTGTCCGCAGACACTGATGCACAGCCCCGGTGGAGCCCGCGCCTTCAGCCAGCCGCGGGCCCGCATCCATGATGGGGGTCCGGCTTGATCCCGACAGAGTGTCGGATTTCGGGGCGGTGATTTTAGGGCAAGGCGGCGGGGCACCGTTCGCGCCCGTTTTCGCCTCAGATGCCGACCGTCACAAAGGCCGCGCAGATGACAATTCCAGCGACGTCAAAAAAGCCCCCAGCACGGGGTTCGGGGGCTGTGCTCACCGGAATCGGCGGTCCGGTCAACTCTCGGCGGTGAACCCAGAGGCCTTGACAATCGGTCCCCAGCGCAGCGTCTCGGACTGGATGCGGCGTGCGAACTCGTCGGCGGGCAAGGTATAGGGGTCAAAACCGTTCTTCAGCAAGTTGTCGGCAAACGGCGGTTCCTGCACGCCCGCCAGAATCAGGCGATGCAATTTTTCCACCACCGACGTCGGGGTGCGCGCCGGAACGAAGATGCCGTACCAGTCCACGCCCGTGACCTCGGGAAAGCCCAGCTCGGCAAACGTGGGGACGTCGGGCAAAAACCGCGAGCGCTTGTCGCTGGTGACCGCCAGCGCGCGCAGCTTGCCGGTGGCAATGTGCTGCGTCACGTCACCCGTGACGGCCATCGATGCCGGCAGATTGCCGCCGATCAGATCGGGCACCACAGCGGCCATGCCGCGGTAGGCCACGTGGGTCAATTCGATCCCTGCCTTTTGTTGAAACACCAACCCCTGGAAGTGCATGATCGAGCCAGCTGCCGGCGTGCCATAGCCATTTTTGTCGCTGTTGGCTTTTACCCAACTGACGTATTGCGCCAGCGTGCGCACCGACTCCGGCACCGCCGGCCCCACGACAAAAGTTTGTGCGTTGGAGCACACCGGCGTCACCGGAATGAAGTCCTTCTGCGGGTCGTAGCTGAGTTTCTTGTAGACGTGCGGAAAGATCACCATCGGCGACGAGGGCGACAGCACCATCGTCGCGCCGTCCGGCGCCGCTGCCTTGGCCACCTCGTTGGCGATGCGGCCGCCAGCGCCGATTTTCGATTCGACAATCACCGTCTCGGCGTACTTGCCGCGCAGCTGATCCGACAGCTTGCGGGCAATCACATCCAGCGTGCCGCCGGCGGCAAAGCCGACGTTGATTCGTGCCGGACTCGGCTGGGCGCTCACGCCGGAGCCGAATAGGGCGGCTCCCGTGCCGGCCGCGAGAATGGCTCTTCTGCTCAGTTTCATGTGTGCTTGCTCCTTGACGTTGTCGTTGGTTGCGAAAGAGCAGCGATCATAGGGGTGGCCGACGTGTTTCGATGCCAATGGTTGGGGCAAATTTCCAGCCCGTTTGCGTCACCGGCTGCTCGAAAAACCAAACACCGCCCCTCCCTCACCCCCGCCGAGAACCAGCGCTGGGTGATGGTCTTGCGCTTGATGTAGATCAGGCTTGCGCTGAAACGGCTTTACCGTTTGTCAGCAGCCTTGGCGCGTCGACCGCGCAGCGCCCCCACGGCCAACACAGCGCTCAGCAGTGTCAGCGCCCATGTTGACAGCGTCGGCACCGCTGCTGGCGCCGCTGGCGGCACCTGAGTCACAACCGGGCCGAAGGCCGCGGTGCATGCCTCATTGCCGGGGCTGGCCCCCGTCTGAGCCGCAGGCGTGACGCAGTAGTACAGATACTTGCCCACGTCCGCAGCCTGCAGCGTATGCAAGGTCTGCGAGACGCCCGCGCCCCCGGCTGGCCCACTGGCCAGCACGGTGATCGGCGATGTGGGCGTGAGGGTCGTGTCGCTGCTGCTCACCAAGCGGAACGTGGAGCCGGTTGCAGACACGTCCTCCGCGTCGGTGTTGGCGTCGCTGTAGGTGTAGCTGCCAGACACCCCGGACCCCACGGTGGTGGTGCCCGTTAGCGTGGGTATGGCGGTCGGCACTTGGTTGGGGCAGACACTGGTGGACGTCAGATTCGCCCCAAACCCCATCAACGGCACCCCACTTTTGACGTAGACCACCAGACTGTTGGCGCCGCTGCGCCAATCCGGCGAAGCCATGGTGATCGTGGTGCCACGCCATTCACGGCTGAACGCGTCAAAGCCGAACTGGTTGGCGCTTCCCGCCTGTGGCAGCGCTGTCCAGAGTCCGCGATCCAACGGCCCCTGCCAACGGCCATTGACCATGATGTCGACGACCGAGTTGTCAGCCCAGAACCGCATGGCCGGCGCGAACTCGCGCGGATTGACCGAAGAATCCAGGCTGAAGTCGATCCGGAACAGCGCGTCGATGTTGCCCCACGGATTGGTGTTCCCGGGTATCGACGGCTGCCCCGGCCCGGGACTGGCGGCCACCCATTGCCACGGAGATCCCGCGGGCGGCGTGTACCACTGGCTTGAGCCTGAGAGGTAAGCCGCGCCGTAGCTGCTGGCGGGCGTGGAGGCGGCAGCGCCTGTGCCCGCGTACGCGGGCAGCCCCAGGTAGCGCCAGTAGTCGTCAACGCCACCCGTCGCAGCGCCTCCGGTGTTCAGTGCAGAGGCACCGGTACCGCTGCACGTGATGGTCGGCACTCCGCCGGCCTGGGCCATGACGATCCCAGGAAGGCCCACCAACGCGGTAGCCGCGGCCAAGCTTCGCCAAGTCCAGAAGCGCTGTTGCATCGGTATTTCTCCCTCGAATGTTCGGAACAAGTGCCGCGCGCTGGCGGCGAATCAATAGTCTAGCAACTATTGCTCTACATGAATGGTCCGCCGGTCCTGTCGTCCGAATTGGGGGGGATATTTCACGGTGCTCGAAGGAACCTGTCGTGGCCCAGCATCAATCCAACGGCCCGGCTTCATGCGATAACCCGGCACGCGCGTGGGGACGCCGACCTGTCTGCAAGAACGCAAAAGCGCCGCAGGACACACATCGCGATGCCAGCCAGTGGCGCACGGCGACCGCAAAAAATGCTGCGACGCATGGGCCACCGGCCTCCGCGGCTGCGCCGGGCGCTAAATATCGAGGCGTAACAGGCGACCCCGTCACGCAACGGCGGCTTAGCGGCTGCTCGGAAAACTGAACACCGCCCCTTCGCGCACCCCCGCCGAGGGCCAGCGCTGGGTAATGGTCTTGCGCTTGGTGTAAAAGCGCACGGCATCCGGGCCGTAGGCGTGCAGGTCGCCGAACAGGCTGCGCTTCCAGCCGCCGAAGGAGTGGTAGGCCACCGGCACCGGCAGGGGCACGTTGACGCCGACCATGCCGACCTGGATGTGATCGGTGAAGTAGCGCGCCGCCTCGCCGTCGCGGGTGAAGATGCACGTGCCGTTGCCG
>CAZEPA010000428.1:0-3564 GCA_964513955.1 uncultured Anaerolineae bacterium
GGCTGAAGGCCGCCGATCGAACCCTGGCCGTATGACTGGCGAGCTGCCGCGCTTCCGGACCCGGCACGACATCCCACACCCGGCCTGTGCCGTCGGCGCTGGCGGTCACGATCAACCGCCCATCAGGGCTGAAGGCCGCGGACCAGACAGCGGCCGCATGGCCGGCCAATGGGCGTAGGGGCGCGCCCGTGGCTGCATCCCACACACGGGCGGTCCCATCTTTACTCGCGGTCACGATGAGTCGCCCATCGTGACTGAAGGCTGCGCACCCGATACTGGCCGTGTGGCCGATCAGTACGCGTACTTCTTGACCCGTGGTCGCATCGAACACGCGCGCGGTGTGGTCGTCACTGCCCGTAACGATGAACCGCCCATCCGGGCTGAAGGCTGCCGAGAGGACGCTGGCCGTATGCCCGGTCAGCACGCGCACGGTCGCACCCGTGGCTGCATCCCACACCCGGGCGGTAGCGTCCTTACTCGCGGTGACAATGAGCCGTCCATCCGGGCTGAACGTGGCAGAAAATAGACTGCCCGCGTGACCGACCAGTTCGCGCGTGGGCGCACCCGTGGCTGCATCCCACACCCAGGCCGTGCCTTCGTTGCCGGCGGTGACGATCAGCCGCCCATCGGGGCTGAACGCCGCCGAAAAGAAACTGTCCGCATCGCCGGCCAGGTGTCGTACCACCTGGCCCGTCTCCGCATCCCATACCCTGGCCGCGCGAATATCCGCAGTGGCAATCAGTCGCCCATCGGGGCTGAACGTCGCGGAGAGGATGCTGCCCCCATCGCCAGCCAGTTGCCGCACCTCCTGGCCTGTGATCGCATCCCACACCCGGGTCGTGCCGTCGTCGCCGGCAGTCACGATCAACCGTCCATCAGGGCTGAACGCGGCCGACATCACTCTGGCCGCGTGGCCGGCCAGGCGCAGGCGAAAGGTCGTCGCCGTTTCCGCCGCACGCTGCAAAGCGTCTTGCGCGACCACCGGCGCCGGGCCGCCGTCTGCGCGGGCGCTGAGCACGGCTTCCCGCGCCAGCATTAGCGCCAGGCTGCCGGAGGAATCGGTGAGATGCTCCAGTTCGGTCATGGCATGGGCAGCCAATTCGCGGGCGCGAGCCATGCGGAGGGCTTTTTGCGTGGCCGTATTGGCGGCATTCAATGCCTCGATCTGTTCCCGGCGCCGGGCTTCGTCGGCTGCGCGCTGCGCGCGGCAGGCAGCCAGGTAGGCGAGCTCCGCGCCGGTCCAGTCCTGGGGGCGCGCGGCGAACCAGCGTTCCGCCTCGACCAGCGGGCCGCCGCGCAGGAGGGTGTCGGGATCGCGGCTCTCCTGCCAGCGCTGCCGGTCGTACTGCAGACGTTGGCGCCACAGGAGGAAGGCGCGATCCGCATCCAGCCAGCCGCGCAGGCGCGGCCAATGGCGAATTAGCGTCTCGTGCACCATCTCGACCGTGGCCGCGCCTGTGACCGCGTCGCGGTCGGTCACCAACAAGCGCTGGAATTGCCCGGCCAGGGTCAACGCCAGCCCGTGCAGGCCGGCCGGCAGCTCGTCCAGGCACAGCCGGCGCCGCGTGTCTTCGCCCCCTTCTTCAGGGTGCGCCACCCGCACCAGGCGCGTAAAGAGATCTGGCGCTTGCGCCTGCGCGTCCGCATCCAGACCATTGAAAACGGCTTCGGCATGGCGGCCGAGGGCCTGACTGAGACCCCCCAGCGCGTCGTACGCGGCATGGGTGAGCAGGCTGTCGCTGGTCTGCTGCGCCCACAACTGCTGCAGGGCAAATTCGAGCAGGGGGAGCTGCCCCGGCGCCGCGGCCAGGTCACGCAGAATATGGTCGCTCAGGCCGTCCTCGAGCCGCGCGCCGCGTGCCTGCGCCGGCCGCTCGATGGCTGCGCGCTGCTCGGCCGGAGTCATCGCCAGCACGTTGACCCAACCCTGATCCGCGCGCTGGCCCAGGCCCGGCTCGGCCAGGAGATGACCGCTGAAATCGGCGCGCACGGTCAGCAGGATGGTCAGCCCGTCCACGTCCGCGGCGCGCAGCAGCAGGTCAAAAAAGCGGCGGCGCAGGGCCTCATCGCGACAGAGCGTGAAAGCCTCCTCGAACTGATCGGCCACGAGGATGAAGCGCGCCGGCCGCGCCGGCGCCTGGCTGAGCAGGAACGCCAGGTCGAGCTGCCTGCTGCCCAGCAGGTGGGCCACCTCTGGCGCCTCGGCCATGCGCGCCCACGCTGTTTGCTGCGGCTTGACATAGGCCATCAACGGGATCGCCAACGCCCGCAGGGGATGCTCACCGGGACGGAAAAAGTCCACGCGCCAGGCCTGGCTGCCGGGCAGACGGTTGGCGCGCAACGCAGGGGCCAGCCCAGCCTGCACCAGCGACGACTTGCCGCTGCCGGAGGGGCCGACGACGGCCACGAACGTGCGCTGGTTCAGCTTGTCCAGCAGCCGCGTCACCATCTCCTCGCGGCCAAAGTAGACTGCGGCGTGCTCCTCGCCAAAGACTTCGAGGCCGCGGTAGGGGTTGGCCGCCTGCCGTTGTGCGGGCGACGGCGCATGGATGCGCGGATCGTAGATCGCGTAGCGGTCGGGGTTGATTTTCTGTATTTCGGCCAGCAGACGTTCGATTTCGATCTCGCCGCGGGTTTCGACATACGCCAGCAGGCGTCGCTGCCGTTCCGCCAGGTCCATGCCGGCAACAAACTGCCTGAAGACGGGCTTGAAATGCAGGAAGCAGAGCTCGTTCAGGTCGTTCTCGGTCAGGGCTTGTTCGAGCAGCTCGTGAATGGCAGCTACGTTATAACTCATGCGGCGGTTTCCTCTCGCAGCTGGATGGCTTTGCACCACGGCCCACTCATGGCGGCGCGGGGGCGACCATCAGGCGGATCGGGTCGAGGGCTTCGCTGGGTATTTTACGGATCAACGTGTAGCGCTGCGTGTCAAAGACGTACACGTCATGCCTGGATGAGGTCTGGGCAGCGGCCGCTGCATCGAGGGCGTACAGGCGTTGATCGTCTTGACTGATGCCCAGGTCAATGAATGTACGCTCGGCGCCCAGGCGAGCCTTGAGCCGCCAGTTCTCCATGTCCACAACCCAAATGCTGCCCAACAGCGCATTGAAGTCTATCGGCCCGGCCGGGAAGGTCACGGCGAGGAAGAGCGTGCTGCCATCGCCGGTCAGCGCCGGCTGACCGCGGGGCCGGCCGACAACGTCGAAAATGGCAAGAAAGACCGGCGCTTCGGCCCGCAGGTCATCAAGGTGAATAGGCAGCACGGTGGGGCCGTCGGCAAGGACGTAAAGCACCGATTCGTCTGGCGAAAGTACGCCGCTGCGCACTTGGAGCCTCGCGGGCAGATCCAGCGACTGCGCTTGGCGACGGCTGTCCATGGGCAGCACGGTCAGGCGCGCCGCTTGATTGGCAACCTGACACAGCGCCAGCAACTGCAAGGGCGCCTGGCGCACCAACAGGTGCGAAGGGCCGCAGAGGGGCGCCTTGTACCAGAATGGCGGCTCCTGCTGGCGCCGCACACCGGCAGGCGTTGCCAGGTAATTCTCTATCCACACCGAGTGGCTA
>CAZEPA010000428.1:3574-4217 GCA_964513955.1 uncultured Anaerolineae bacterium
TGCTGCACAAAGACGTTGTCGCCAAGTCCTGTGCTGAGGAGCGGCAGCCAATCGTCGGGCGTATCTTGCGCCAGCGGATTAAGCACTGACAGCCGTGATAATTCAGCGCCGCTGGCTGCGTCCACCAGGCGCAGGCGCCCTAGGCCTGGTTGCGTGCTCTCGTCCAATAACCACAGCCGATCACCCTCGCGCGTAACGGCCGCGTCCACCCGCCCTGCCAACGTCGCCGTCAGGGTCAACCTCTGCTCGTCACGATCAGCGTCTATCGCCAGGATACTGGCGCCACGCCCGTCCACCAGGTATAGCCATTCGTGCGAGCGATCGGGATCAAGGTCTACCGCGCGTGGCGCGGGTGCCAGCACCAGCCTTGACCACGCACTGCCCGTGTCGGACAGAGTGCGCAGCTTTTGGCCCGTTGCCAGGTCGTAGATCACGATCTGCTGGTCGTATGGGTCGCTCGTCACCAACACATTGTCATTGCTGCGCCGAAGCATGCTGGAAACCGGCGTCTCTACCTCCCACTGATCAGGGCTGACGGCCAGGTTGGCAAACGGAGGGTCAACCACCCATTGATTCTCCAGCGCCCGCGTGTCCAGGTTGTAGAACCAGATTTCGCTCGCCAGCCCTGCATCTGCTTCGCGGC
>CAZEPA010000429.1:0-4210 GCA_964513955.1 uncultured Anaerolineae bacterium
CGCCAAGCCGGTCAGCGCACTCTCCGGCGGCATGAAACAACGCCTGGCCCTGGCCCTGGCCCTGCTGGCGGATCCGCCCGTGCTCGTGCTCGATGAGCCAACCTCCAACCTGGACACGGTGGCGCGTGATCAGTTCTTGCAGCTCCTGGTGGAGGTCAAGACCTCCGGTAAGACGATCCTCTTCACCTCGCACCGACTGGAAGAAGTGGAGGCCCTGGCCGACCGCGCGCTGGTGCTTGAGAAGGGCCAACTCATCGCACAGGTGCCGGCGGCCAACCTGGCGGTGACCGTTGGACTTAAGAGTCGGGTCAAGCTCTATTTGCCCGATGCTGCGCTCGACGCCGCGCTGGCTATCTTGCAGCGGGATGGGTTCAGTGCTTCGCGCAACGGCACGGGCATCTACGTGGACGTGCAGCCAGGCCACAAAGCGCAGCCAATCCAGGCTCTGGCTGCAGCCCAGATCACCGTGCGCGATTTTGAAGTTGTGTGAGGCAAGATCATGGATTTCCGCAATGTGACCACGCTTCTGCAAAAAGAACTGCGCGACTCGCTGCGCAACCGCTGGTTTGTACTCTACACGGTGGCCTTCACTGTCCTCGCTTTGGGGCTTTCGTTCCTCGCCTTGTCTGGCGCAGGCGTGGTAGGGTTTGCCGGCTTCGGGCGTACGGCCGCCAGCCTGATCAACCTGGTGCTCCTGATCGTGCCGCTCATGGCGTTGACGGTGGGCGCGCAAAGCCTGGCTGCGGAGTCCGAGCGGGGCACCCTCAGTTATCTGTTGGCGCAGCCTGTCACGCGGCTGGAGGTTTTTCTGGGTAAATACCTGGGGTTGGCCCTGGCGATCCTGGCCGCGCTGACGTTGGGCTTCGGCATCTCCGGTCTGGTCATGGCCGCTAACGGTATGGCCTACGCCGATTCGTATCTGGCTCTGGTCGGTCTGGCGTTTCTACTCGCCTTGACCATGCTGAGCATCGGTTTCGTCGTCTCGACCTTTGCGCACAAGGCCGGCATCGCCATCGGCATCTCACTCTTCCTTTGGTTGACTTTCGTCTTCCTGGGTGACCTGGGCATGATGGGGACCGCGGTTTCGATGCGCCTGAAGATTGCGGATCTCTTCCTGCTAGCCAGCGCCAACCCATTGCAAGTGTTCAAGATGGCCTCCATCCTGAGCATCAACGCTACGCTGGATGTGTTGGGGCCGGCCGGGCTTTACGCGCTGCAGACCTATGGCGGCAATCTGCTGTGGATATTCCTGGCCGTGCTCGTGGTCTGGATTGTCGCGCCCCTCGGCCTGGCGTACATACGCTTTCGGCAGCGGGGGGATTTCTAGGTAGAGTATCACGTGCAACGTGGTGAGATGGATAATCCGCCAAGCGGCACTTCTTGTTGGCTGCTGAGGGCCGAGAAAAGCTACGCAAACGCTCAGAGAGGTAAATAAGACAATATGAAGACGCGTGTGATTCTTTTTGTAACCGTTGTGCTGGCGATGGTGCTGGCAGGGTGCAGCCGGGCGCAGACCGAAATCAAGCCGCCGACCATTCGCCTGGGCGAGGATAAGTGCGCTGACTGCGACATGATCATCAACGACATGCGCTTTGCCAGCGCTGCCATGCGTGAAGTGAGCGCCGGCGACTATGAAAGCCTGCTCTTTGATGATATTGGCGACCTGGTGCGCTACCTGGCGAAGCACAGCGATCAGACATTCGTGGCGACCTATGTGCATGACTATGAAACGCAAGCCTGGATCGAGGCGGACAAGGCCGCGTATGTGAGCAGCAAAGAGCTGAAGACGCCGATGGCGTCCGGCCTGTTGGCAGTCAGCAGCACGAGCGCGGCGCAGGCCCTGGCCGCCAAAATGAACGGCGCGGTCATGGATTGGGCTGCGGTCAAGGCGCAAGCAGGGAACATGGGCATGCCAGGCGGCAAGATGCAGGGGCAAGCAACGCCCGCCAGCCAGTAGTTGACTCTATGCGGCGGTGTCTCAACGGTTGTACAGCCGTTGCGCAACGCGTCACAAGCCTTGCCGGGGTTGACGAAACGCGCCTTTTGTAGTATGCTTGAGCTTGCTCCCGTCAGCCACAAAGCCTTAAGTGGGGCTGGTGTGGTTGTTGATTACCACTTAAGAAAATCGGAGGAGATCAAATCGTATGCGCAAATTCTGGTTGTTTGCCGTATTAGTGGTTGTCGTCCTGGCTCTCGCCGCTTGTGGCGGCGGCGCCGCAACTCCCGCTCCGGCTAAGGCCACGGAGGCCCCGAAGGCCACCGAAGCCCCGAAGCCTGCCGATGCTATGAAGGGTGACGCTGTCGCCGGCAAGAAACTGTATGACACAGCGTGCATCGCCTGCCATGGCCCGGACGCCGTAGGCGTGCAAGGTCTCGGCAAGTCCTGGGTCACTTCGACCTTTATCAAGTCAGAAACCGACGCCCAGATCCTGGACTTCGTCAAGAAGGGGCGCCCTGCGAGTGATCCGGCCAATACCACTGGTGTTGACATGCCCGCGAAGGGCGGCAACCCGGCGCTGACCGATCAGGATCTGACCAACATTATCGCCTACATGCGCACCGTCAACAAGCCATAACGGCTTCCCGTTGCAGCCTACTTTTGTTGGCTGCTGGCGGCAGATATGAAGCAAAGAAGGCCGAGGGTGAAAATCACCCCCGGCCTTCTTGCATCTTTGATACGCCGGAGTCGTGATCTACGGCCCTGGCGGCGGGCCGAAGACTGACATGACAAAAGTCGCAGACCCCATATCGGTACGGCGCGATGATTTGGGGCGAGGGCTTGCCTTCATCAACTGCTCAAGGACACGATCTTCCATGCCTACGTTTACCCGTTGGTGCATCAAGACTGCATTTCTTTACTTCACCGTCGCTGTCTTGATCTTCGCCGCGTTGCTCTGGCAGCAGGTGCTGCCTTTGCCGCCGTATGTGGCGGCGCTCCGTCCCGTGGCCTATCATCTGCTGATGGTGGGTTGGGCAAGCCAGTTGATCTTTGGGGTGGTCTTTTGGATGTTCCCGCGTCTCAGCAAGGAACAGCCGCGGGGCAATGAACGTGCCGCTTGGTACGTTTATGGGGCGTTGAACACGGGCTTGCTGCTGCGTGTCCTGGCCGAACCGCTGCAGACGCTCAGCCCCGCCCCAATCTTGGGTTGGCTGCTCGTGGCCTCAGGCCTGCTGCAGGTCAGCGCAGGCTGGGTGTTCGTCTGGAACTCCTGGTCACGCGTCAAACCGTTGGGCGGCGCGTCAGGAGGCAAGTGATGCCGGCCCTATCGCGCTGGTTCGTGCGCACCTCATTCCTCTACCTGGCGGCCGGGTTCATGCTGGGCGGATTGATCCTGCTCCAGAAAGGCCTCGGAATCTTGCCCGGCATTTGGGTCTGGCTGCCGGTGCACGTCTTCTTCGTACTCTTCGGCTGGATTCTCCAGTTCACTCTGGGCGTGGCTTATTGGATTCTGCCGCGTTGGGGCGTCGTCGAGGGCCGCAACCGCGGCAATAACCTGCTGCCGCGTCTCAGTTACATAGGTTGGAATAGTGGACTACTGTGTTTGCTACTGGCGCCGTGGCTGCGTAGCGCGTGGTCAGCCCAGGCCGCCGCCTGGTTCAATGGCGTCGGGGGGACACTTCTCGTCATGGCTACGCTGCTTTTCATGGCCCACGCCTGGCCGCGCGTCAAGCCATTCTTGACGTGAGCAACAGCTGCGCGCCTTGAACTTGGCGTGTCCTCATACAGACAAGACAGACTTTCGTGGTAAAATGGTGCCACGCATTCAAGCAGCAATAGGTAGGAGGACAAGATGGCACAAAAGTCAACGGCCAACGCCATAGACGAGTACATCGCGGGATTCCCGCCTGAGACTCAGCAGGTGCTGGAGGAATTGCGCGCGCTCATCAAGGCGTTAGCGCCCGACGCCACAGAGACGATAAGCTATGCGATCCCGACGTTCGACCTGAACGGGAAACACCTGATCCACTTCGCTGGCTACGAGAGGCACATTGGGTTTTATCCAGTGCCGAGCGGGCTTGAGGCGTTCAAGGAAGACCTGAAACCTTACAAGCAGGGAAAAGGCTCGGTGCAGTTTCCCCTTGGCCAACCATTGCCCAAAGATTTGATCCGCCGGATCGTCGAATTCCGAATCGCGCAGCACACCGGTAAGGCTTCGACATAGGGCCGCGACCAACGCATGGTTCTGTAGCTCGTCATGGATGGCGCGGG
>CAZEPA010000430.1:0-4200 GCA_964513955.1 uncultured Anaerolineae bacterium
GCGTTCTGGCCCCAGCCAGCCCAGCACGATGTCTGTCTGCGTCTTGCCGGCAATCGCCACGCTGCGCTGCACGATGCCGTTGGGCGCGGCGACGGGCGGCAGCGCCGCGCTGACCGTGGGGCGCTCCCAATCCCCCAGCAGTGGCTCAAGCCGGGCCAGCAGGCTGTCCGTCTGCACATCTCCCACGACGACGAGAGCGCCGTCGGCCGGGCTGTAGGTGCGATGATAGAAGTCGAGCATGTCCTGGCGCGTGAGGCCAGTCACGGTCTCGCGTTCGCCGGCCAGGCTGCGGCCATACGGATGATCGGCGCCGTAGAGCAGTTGGCGGAAGGCGAGAGACGCCATGCTGCGCGTATCATTGTCGCGCTCCTGTAGGCCTGTCAAGATCTGTCCGCGCACCTTCTCCACATGTTCTTCGGGGAAGATGGGATGGCGCAGAATATCAGTCATCATCTCCAACAGCAAGGGCAGGTCCTCGCGCAGGCATTTGCCATTGAAATCGGTGATATGGCGTCCGCTGCCGACGCCAAACGAGGCGCCTACGGCCTCAAGGGTCTCGTTGATGTCGGCAAAGGAGCGGTGGGCCGTGCCTCGGCGCAGCATCGAAGCTGTGAAGCTGGCCAGGCCGCTCTGGGCCGCTGTTTCGAGCAGTGAACCGCCGCGCAGATAACCGCTGACGACCACCGAAGGGTTGGTATGGTTTTCATGCACCAGCACGATAAGCCCGTTGCTCAAGCGCCGACGGGTGATGGAAGTTGAATCAGGGACAGCTAGTTTGTTCATAAGACTCGCTCTTGTCTTCTCATATCAGTTACTCGTGTCCCGGGGGCACAACCGTGAATGATAATAGGCGATCCGTGTTCATTCGCGGCCTGTTTTCGTGTCAGGACAATTCCTCTGGCAAGAAAATGCCGATCGTGCGTTGGTCCGCCTGCAAATACGCGGTCGCGACGCGCTGCACATCTTCCGGGGTGACAGCCGCCAGGCGCTCCAGGTAGGAATCGAGCCATGCCTGGGATGCCACCACTTCGCTGAAACCCAGCCAGTAGGCCTGGTCGGTGACGCTTTCCGCGCCATAGACGAACTCGGCCTGCGTTTGTTTGATGGCTTTGGCTACCTCGGCCTGGCTCACCGGCGCGTCTATCATGCGCTGCACTTCGGCCAACAAAGCGGCTTCCACCACATCTGGTTCGGTGGGCGCTTGTACGGTGACGTTCAGCGTGTACAGGAAGGGCGCCACCGTCGGCGTCAACTGCGTACCCACATCGGCGGCCAGACCCGTTTCCACCAGCGCGCGATAGAGCCGCGAACTGCGGCTCGGTTCAGCATCGGCGAACATACCCATCGCGCTGGCGCCGCCCAGGATTGTATCCATGACCACCAACGGGAAATGGTCAGGGTGGTTGGCTGCCGGCACATGATAGGCAGCGGCCAGGTAGACGGTGTCTCCCGCGCCGCGGCGAATGACGCGACGCTCGCCGGCCTGCGGCGGTTCCACGCTGCGCTCTGGAGGCAGCGCCGGCCCAGCCTCGATCGGGCCGAAGTACGTGGTGATTTTCTCCATGACTTCTGGCCCGTCGAACGGACCAACCGCCACGACGACGGCGTTGCGCGGGGTGTAGTGCCGCCGGTAGTGGTTGAAAAGGTCGTCCCGCGTCATCTGCTCCAGATCGCACTGCCAGCCAATGGTGCCGTGATGATAGCCGTGTACTTTGAAGGCCGCAGCCCTCATTTCCTCGTCGAGCAGGAACAGCGGCTCATTTTCCGCGCCCTGGCGTTCGGAGATGATGACGGTGCGTTCGCTGTCCACCTCCGCCCGGTCAAAACGGCTGTTGGCCAGGCGGTCGGCTTCGATTTGCAGGGCCAACTCAAAATGCTCGGCAGGCACCGTCTGATAGTAAGTGGTAAAGTCTATCCAGGTCATGGCATTGCGCACGCCGCCGACGCGCGCCACCTGGCGATCGGCTTCGCCTGGCGGGAAGGCCTCGGTGCCCTTGAACAGCATGTGCTCCACCCAGTGCGAGGCGCCCGTGGTGCCTGGCACCTCCAGCCGGCTGCCGACGCGGTACCACACCCACATGCTGGCGACGGGCGCGGTGAGCACCGGTTTGACCAGGATGGTCAGGCCGTTCGCCAACGTGGTGCGCTGAAGATTTTGTGTAAACATCAGTGCGCCGCCTGGCGAGGCAGGTAATGCCCCACCGTACACTGGTCACGCCGCAGGTAGTGAGCCGCCACGCGGCGCACATCGTCTACGGTGACCTGGCTGACCTGGCTGAGGTAGCTGCTGAGCCAGTCGGGCGAGGCCACGACCGCGCTGAAGCCCAGCCAGTAGGCCTGCTGCGTGATGCTCTCGCTGCCGTAGACGAACTGGGCGCGTGTTTGTTTGATGGCTTTGTCCACTTCCTGGCTGGAGAAGCGGCCGGCTGCGACCTCGTCCACCACCTGCCACAGGGCGGCTTCCACGGCGTCGGCGGCTTGTCCAGCGCGTACGGTGGCGTAGAAGCTAAACAGGTGCGGGTCCAGGCTGGGCCGGATGTAGGAACCGGCGCTGGCCGCCAGGCCGGACTCCACCAGGCGGCGATAGATGCGAGCGCTGCGCCCCATGGCCTCGCCGCCAAAAGCGCCGGGTGACTTTGCGCCGCTCAGGATGGCATCGAGCACCGTGAGGGGGAAGAAATCAGGGTGCAGCGCCGTGGGCGCGCGGAAGGCCAGCTCCACATAGGCCACCGGGCTGTCGCCTTCAACCATGACGTGACGCATCTCGGTTTGCGGCGGCTCCTGAATGTCCATTGCCGGCACGGGTGCGGATGCTCGTGGCGCCGGGCTGAACAGCTCTTCAATCCGCGCCAGCATCGTGGCCGTGTCTACATCGCCCACGGCGATCGCAATCGCGTTATTCGGCGCGTAGAAGGTGCGGTAATGCTCCCACAGATCATCGCGCGTCATGCTCGTCAGGTCGGAGCGTGAGCCGATGACGGTGTGGCCGTAGGGGTGAACCGCAAACGCGGCCGCGTTCATGGCCTCGTCGAGCAGAAAGCCGGGGCTGTTTTCGCGACCGGCCCGCTCCGAAATGATGACCGTGCGTTCGGCTTCGACATCAGCGGGCGCAAAGCGCGCATGGATCATACGATCCGATTCAAGCTGCAGCGCCAGGTCAATGCGATCGGCCGGCAGGGTTTCGAAGTAGGCCGTGTAATCAAGGTAAGTGAACCCGTTGCGTGTGCCGCCTTCGCGGGCCACCAGCTTGTGCACGGCGCCGCCGGGGAAGCGTTCGGTGCCGCGGAAGAGCATGTGCTCCACCCAATGCGACGCGCCCGTGCGGCCCGCGCGTTCGTTGCGGCTGCCCACCCGATACCAAACCCAGAACGAGGCCACCGGTGCGTGGTGCATTTCTTTGATCAGCACCTGAAGGCCGTTGGCGAGCGTGTGGCTGCTAAATTGATTGGTTGACATGGCATGTTTCCGATTGTTTCATGAAGGCGATACTTGCTCCTTCGACTGTGTGGCTGCGCCAAAATCGCGCCACGTTACCTGTTCACGCCACATGAAGAAAGCGCCCAGGGCCGTGATAGGGAGCCAGAGGGCCACGTGCAGCACCAGCGTGTACGCGGCGGCAATTTCCTTCGGCACACTGAAGGCGCGTAAGACGGCAATGCCGGGGGCATCAAAGGTGCCAACATAGCCTGGTGCGGCCGGAAGTGTCGTAGCCAGGTTTACAATGCCGTTCATCAACATCAAAACGATGAAAGAAACCGAAAAGTCGAAGGCGTGCATCACAAACCAGTATTTGACCGTTTCGGCCAGCCAGATGACCACGGAGGTGGCAAAGATCATGAACACGTCGCGGCCGCGGCGCAGCGATGACAGTCCCAGCATGAAGCGATCGAACAGGTCACTGACGCGCGGGCGCAATCGTTCGGGCAGAAAGCGGTTGGCGGCAAAATCATACAGGCGCCGGGTGCGTACGGGCGACGCCGCCAGGATCATGAAGACGGCCAACGCGACGAAGAAAATGACGCTGAAGATAATAACCGGCTGCCGGAAGTCTTGCAGCATGGGGGCGAAGGGCAGCGAAATGAAGACGAAGAGCAGCATCACCAGACCATCGAACACGCGCTCGACGATCACCGTCGCCAGCGAGGCGCTCATGCTGATGCCCTCTTTGCGCTTGAGCACATACGAGCGGATGACCTCGCC
>CAZEPA010000431.1:0-4185 GCA_964513955.1 uncultured Anaerolineae bacterium
CAACAAGGGCAAGCTGGAGGGGGTGTTCCGCAACATCTGTTACAACAGCCAGGCCAACTTGGGCCGCACCCGCAGGGCAGGGCATGAGGCGCGCGGCCATTAACCCATCCGTCCCCGCTAGGCCAGCCCCGTATAGGTTTTTGGCGTTCGCCTGGCAACACGGATGACCTCCACGGTAACCACGTCGTCGTCGATACTGTAGATGATTCGGTAGTCCGCCAGCTTGATCCGCCAGAAGCCTGCCAGCTCGTCTTCCAGTTCGCTGGCGTTCGCCGGCCGCGGTTCGAAAGCAAGCCCGGCAATCGTTCGTCTCACGCGCCGTCGAACGTTGCCGGGCAGCCGTTCGATCTCCGCTTGTACGGCTCGCGGGATCTTAAGCCGGTACGTCATCACCCAGCCATTCCTCGATCAGCGCTGGTGACAGTTCCGTCATCTCATCCTGGCCGGTCGCCACTTCCCATCTCTTCTTGTAGACGGCAACCGCATCTTCAAGCAACTCTAGACGTTCGGCAATTGCGTTCCATAGCGTAGGTGAAAGCACAACCAGCGCGGGTCTGCTGCCACGTTCGACAAGCACAACAGGACCGTGCTGCGCTTTCTGGACAATTTCTACTTGCCGAACTCGCATGTCGCTGATTGGTGCTATCTCGGGTAATGGGTTCATGTCGTCTCCATTTTAGCAGTAAATTGACAAGTTTAGTCAATTTTACGCTAATTACGGGCTGTAGTCAAGTCATAGCGGACAGCGGCTTCAAGCCGTCGTTCCAGGCGTCTGCTTCCGCGCTTCGAGCCGGCGCACCGCATCGTAGTAACGATCCAGGGCGGCGAGGCGTTCATCGGCCAGAGACGCGACCAGGCGGTTGGGGGCCGTTCGCCGATGGAAGAAGGACGGCAGCCGGCTATTTGGCGAAGCGCACACCCAACTGCTCCGCCAGCGCTTGCAGGTCTTTCTGGCTGCTAAATGCCATCCCTTTCTCGCGCGCAAAGCGCAGCGCCGAGTCGCGAAAGCCGGCGCGCGCGATGAACCACAGGCGCTGCGGCTGCTCCTGAGGCAGTCGCTGGATCTTGTCCCAGAACGCCGCCAGGTCCTTGCGCGTGGCCGGCTCGTTTTGCCACTTGATCTCCACCGCCCACTGTTCGCCATCTTCGGCGAGCACGTCGATCTCGATGCCGTGCCTTTCGTAGCCCGCTACCGAGGCAAAGCGCGGCAGGTTGACCTGGCCGGCCAGGCCCAGCAGCGCGCCATCGACGATCTGGCCGTCGAAGCTGCGCATGAGCTCCCGCACCTGGCTCTCGCGGGCCAGGCCCAGTTCCTGGGACACCCGTTGATAGCGTTGGCTGATCTCGGCCACCAACTGGTCGAGGATCTGTTGGCGCGGCACGGCTGGCAGCTCCATGCCTTCGTAGTAGTAGGCGGCCCAGAGTTTCATCACGGGGTCGCGATAGTCGTAGAGCGCGCCCTGTTGGGCGATCAGGTCCACCTCGATCAGGCGGTGCAGAAGGACGCGGGTCTGGCCCGTGGGGCGACGCAGGCGGCCGGCCAGGTCGCTGAGGGTCAAACCACCCTCCTCCGCAGCCAGGATACGCAGGATCAGGCGCAGCAGCGATTCGCCGCGGGCTTTTTCCAGCGATTTCTCCAGGGTATAACGGCACAGGTTGGCGATGCGACCGTTCTGCCAGAGCGTTTCCAGGACGAAGGCCTGGGCCACGCTGGCCTCGTCGAGCTCGCCACCGCCCAGGCGCACCTGCTCGATCAGGCGCTCACAGATGGCGCCGATGTAGAAGGGGTGGCCATAGGTCCAGCGGAAAATCGTCAACCGTAAACCAGCGCTGACGGGACCCACGGTAGTGGCCAGGTGCTTCTCGATCAGGAGGTAGCTATCCTCGCGCGTGAGCGGCGGTAGCATCTCGGTACGGAAATGCACGGCCAGCGGCGACGCCGGATCGTAGAAGATCGCCTGCATCATGCCAATTGCCGAGCCTGACGCAATGTAGGCGACCCGTTCCTGCGTTTGCAGCACCGCGCGCAACAGGTCCATGACGCGGCCGATTTGGGGATAGTTCGAGAGGGCGTCGAGCTCTGGAAACTCGTCGAAGAACACCATGAAGCGCCGATCGAGAACCTGTGCCAGGAATTCGGGCAGCTCGAAGGCACGGTCCAGCAGGGCGCGTTGATCCACAGGACCAGTGCGCAGAAGGCGATCTAGTTCGTAGAGGTAGTCGACGACCCGGGAACCCAACGCGGCGGCTTCCTTCAGTTGAAACGTCAGGTCGTGAAATGGCGCCGAACGTTCGCCCCCCTGCCCCAGAAGCCAGGCCAGCACCGTGCCGGCGTAGTAGGGCGCAAAGAACTCCGGCGAAAGCGGTGCGCGCTGGCAGTCCAGATAGACTGGGACGCACGTCGCATTCCCCTGGGCTATTGTGCGACGGATAAACTCTTTGGTCAGCAGCGTCTTGCCGATCCGTCTTGGACCCAAGAAAGCCAGGTGCTGGGGCCGGCCTTCGATCAGCGCCGCACGCGCCAGATCGAGCAGGCCGAGGTAGTACTCACGGTCGGTGAAGATGGCCTGTTGGCCTTGCGGGTAGAAGAAAGACAGATCCATCGACGCGCCTCCTGTGTTTTGCTATCCAGGTGGATAGTATACCAGATGGATAGGGAAAAGCACGAATCGGCACCAATCGCTTCCTCGGCGCTGGATTTGCCGCGGGCGTCAGAGCTGGTGGCAACGGTCGGATCATACCCTTGCCTGGGGGCGCGCTCACACCTTGGGCCGGCAGTTGTGAGCCAGCGCGCCTTGGGGTATAATCGCCAGGCAACAGGGTTTATCCGGCGAACCACCGGCACAGACGCGCGGATCATCACGGCGAGGGCATCACCACCCTATGGCAGCAGCGGCACCCACCATCAAACAAGACGAGATCAACGCCATCCTCTGGAAGGCGTGTGATACCTTTCGCGGGGCCATCGACCCCTCGGAGTACAAAAACTACATCCTGGTGATGTTGTTCCTGAAATACATCAGCGACGTGTGGCGGGACCACTTCGAGCAGTTGCGAGCCAAATACGGCGACGACGAGCCCCGCATCCGCCGCCAGATGCGCTACGAGCGCTTCACCTTGCCCGAGGGCAGCGACTACGACAGTCTCTACGAGCAGCGCAACGCCTCTAACCTGGGCGAGCTGATCAACATCGCCCTGGAGGCCATCGAGGACGCCAACAAGGCCAAGCTGGAGGGGGTGTTCCGCAACATCGATTTCAACAGCGAGGCCAACCTGGGCCGCACCCGCCAGCGTAACGAGCGCCTCAAGCACCTGCTGGAAGACTTCCACGACCCGCGGCTGGACCTGCGCCCCTCGCGCATCGGCAACCAGGACATCATCGGCGACGCCTACGAGTACTTGATCGGCAAGTTCGCCAGCGGCGCGGGCAAGAAGGCCGGCGAGTTCTATACCCCGCCCGAGGTCAGCCAGTTGCTGGCCGATCTGCTGGACCCGCAGCCGGGCGACCGCATCTGCGATCCGGCCGGCGGCTCTGGCTCGCTGGTCATCAAGTGCGCCAAACACGTGGGCAGCGACGACTACGCGGTCTACGTACAGGAGGCCAACGGTGCGACCTGGGCGCTGTGCCTGATGAACATGTTCCTGCACGGCATCAACGTCACCGTGGAGAACATCAAGTGGACCGACACGCTCAAGGAGCCCAGGCTGACCACCGACAGCCAGACCCTGATGCGCTTCAACGTGGTGGTGGCGAACCCGCCCTTCTCGCTGGACAAGTGGGGCGCCGAGGGCGCGGCCAAAGACCGCTTCAACCGCTTCCACCGCGGCGTGCCGCCGGCCAGCAAAGGGGACTACGCCTTCATCAGCCACATGATCGAGACCACCTACCTGGAGCCCAGCCAGCGCGGCCGCGTGGGTGTGATCGTGCCGCACGGCGTGTTGTTCCGCGGCGGGTCCGAGGGGCGCATCCGCCAGCAGTTGATCGAGGAGAACCTGCTGGACGCCGTGATCGGCCTGCCGGAGAACCTCTTCTACGGTACCGGTATCCCCGCCGCGATCCTGCTCTTCCGCCGCGACAAGACCGACGACAGCGTGCTCTTCGTCGACGCCAGCCGGGAGTACGAGCAGGGCGTCAACCAGAACCGGCTGCGGACGCAGGATCGGGCGAAGATCGTGGCGACGTAT
>CAZEPA010000432.1:0-4183 GCA_964513955.1 uncultured Anaerolineae bacterium
AAGTGCCGCAGGGCGAAACCGGCGAGATCGTGGTGTGCGGCCCGCAGGTGTTCAGCGGCTACTGGAAGCACCCCGAAGCCACGGCCGCGGCGTTCTTCGAGCTGGAGGGCCAGCGCTTTTTCCGCACCGGCGACCTGGGCCGGGTGGACGAGGACGGCTACTTCTTCATCACCGACCGCCTCAAGCGCATGATCAACGCCAGCGGCTTCAAGGTGTGGCCGGCCGAGGTCGAGGCGCTGATGTTCAAGCACCCCGCCATCCAGGAGGCCTGCGTGATCGGCACCCGGGATGCGTACCGCGGCGAATCCGTCAAGGCCGTGGTGGTGCTGCGCGCCGGGCACCAGGGCAGCGTGAGCGAGCAGGACATCATCGACTGGTGCCGCGAGCACATGGCGGCCTACAAGATCCCGCGCGTGGTGCAGTTCGTCGACGCGCTGCCCAAGAGCGGCAGCGGCAAGGTGATGTGGCGCCTGCTGCAGGAGAAGGAGGCCGGGTGACGCCTGCTCGGCCGATGCGTCGGCAGCCAGCAGCTTGCCCACCCGCGGCCACTGCGCCACCTGCCACCGCGCCTTGGCGGTGATTTCCGCGCGCGAGAGGGTGCTGCCGGGGTCGCCCTTGGGCTCATCGACTCTGCCATGCAGCAGGCGGCCGTCGGTGGCCTGCACGGCGATCTTGCCGATCCAGCACTGTGGGTAGGCGGCCAGCGTGCCGGCAGTGGCTGTGGCGTGGAAGACACGACAGTGACTGCGGCCCGGGAATTCGCCCACATGCAACCTCAGCTTACAGCCCGCCATGCGGCGACCCTAAGCTTGGCACCGCTGGCGCCGATCGCTATCAAATTTATATCTATTGCGCTACTGGGCATGGAAATTAAAATTTTCACTGTTTACAAATTCACCAAAAGGCCCTAATCTGAAGCCTTCCTACAACAAAATTGGCTCTTCAAAGGGGGGCATTTAGCATGAAGCGAATGAAAATGCGCGGCGCCCTGCCGCGCTGGCCTGTGGCAGGGGCAAGTTTGCTGCTGGCGGCCACCATGGCGCATGCCGACATCGTGGTTGGCGCTGGCGCCACCACCGATTGGTATGACACCGACCTGGGCTGTACCGACGTCATCGTCGACGGCACGCTCAACATGCAGGGCGGCAGCCTGAGCAACGTGCGCAATGTCGTCATTGGTGCGGGCGGCACCATCAACATGGCGGGCGGCAGCATCACCCTGGCAGGCAATTGGACCAACGGCGGCAGCTTTGTGGCCGGCGGCGGTGGCGTCAGCTTTGTGGATGACGTGGCCTGCCCCACGCCGCCCGTCGGCTCCACCATCGGTGGCAATACCAGCTTCGACACGCTCAGCATCGCCAGCAGCACCGGCAAGCTCTACACCTTTGTTGCCGGCAGCGTGCAGACGGTGGCCGGTGCCCTCACGCTGACCGGCACGGCCGGCACGCCGCTGAAGATCGAATCCAGCACGCCCGGCACGCCCAGCGCCGACATCAAGCTCGCCGCGGGCGGCACGCAAAACCTGGCCAACCTGGCCGTGCGCGGCATGCAGGCCAGCGGCCAGTGGCTGGCACCGGGCCAGGCCAACCAGGGCGCCGGCCCGGTCAGCCGCTGGTTTGGCACGCCCACCCCACCGGGCGGCGTCGCCCCCATCCCCACCACCTCGCAGTGGACGCTGCTGCTGATGAGCCTGGCCCTGGCTGGCTTGGCCGTGCGCACGCGTCGCAACCAGTCATAAACCAGAACAATCAGGAAGGTCCTTCATCATGTCGCACCGTTACACCCTCCATGTGCTGGCCGCTTCGGCCGGCGTCGCCCTGGCCGCCGTGGCCACCCCGGCCCTGGCCGCCGACGTCACCGTCACGCCGCCACCCAGCGGCAGCTTCATCGTCAACAGCCCCAGCGGGGGCGCCGGTGGCGTACTGCTAACTGTCGACAAGGACGGCAAGGTACTGGCACCGAAGTTGCCCGGCACCACCGGCACGCAGGCCGGCATCGTCTGCTATGACACCAGCGGCATGCTGATTTCGTGCACGGGCGCGGCAGGGCCGACGGGGGCAACTGGGGCAACCGGGCTAACAGGAGCGACTGGGCCGACTGGAGCCACAGGGGCAATTGGCTCCACGGGCGTTACCGGGCCAACCGGCGCCACCGGGCCAACGGGCGCTACCGGATCGATGGGCGTTACCGGGCCAACGGGCGTTACTGGATCAATGGGCGTTACCGGGCCAACCGGCGCCACCGGGCCAACGGGCGCTACCGGATCAATGGGCGTTACTGGGCCAACGGGTGCCACCGGATCAATGGGCGTTACCGGGCCAACCGGTGCCACCGGTGCAACCGGCCTTCAAGGCTTGATGGGGCCTATCGGTCCGCAAGGCAATCCAGGACCCCAGGGGGCGCAAGGGCCGCAAGGCGATTTGGGCCCTGCCGGACCGACGGGTGCGACCGGCCCTGCGGGCTCGGGCGTCATCGCGTTTGCCGGTAGCTCTGTTAACTTGCTTGGAAGTGGGACTACTCACGTAGGTATTGGGGAAAATGGAGCCGAAAACAAAGTGGCTTTCCCAATACCCGTTGCCGGGACGATATCAGGGCTTTATGCTCGCAAAAGCGCCACCGGAGGGCGCGACTTCACCTACACGCTGCGGATCAATGGAGCCGACACGGTCTTCAGTTGCACTGTTACGGGTGGCTCCGCAACCGCATGCTCCAAGACCGGCGTGACCCAAGCAGTCGCGGCGGGAGACTATGCTGCATTGAAGGTGGTTGGTGGTTCTGGTGGGGGTGGTGCTGATCGATCCATCACCTGGTCGATCGTCATCACTCCATGACCATTTTCTTGGGGTCGCGCGTCGAACCCCAAGATTTGACCCACAGCAGCCCCGCCCAAGTTGCGGGGCTTTTTCCTGGCCCTACAGACCATAGAACCCGGCATTGGCGCGCACGCGCGTTTGCGCTTCGGCGGGCAAGGTGTCAGCCCGCTCCAGCAGGCGCTGCATGGCCGCGCGGCCAGCGGCCTGCAGTTCGGGCGAGCGGGCGTAAAAGCCGCTGACGGCCAGTTCATCCAGTGCGCGCCAGTCGTATGCCGCACTGTCCACAAACAGCCGGTCAGCAGGGCGTGACATGGCTGCCGCCCACTGGGCCACCAGCGCGGCCTGGGCGTGCTGTTGGTGCTCGCGGTGCCAGCGCGCCAACTCGACCAACGGCTCGGCGCGCGTGGGGCGGGCTTCGAACGCGGCCAGGTAGGCTGCCTGTACCTCGGCGGGCGGGCCCTGCAGGCGCTCGAGCATCACGGCGGCCTGGTACAGGGCATGCCACGTCTCCTCATCCCAGCCGCCCATGCTGGCGCGGCGCAGATAGGTATCGCGCGCCTCGGCCCAGCGACCGGCGTCACGCAGGCTTTGCGCCAGGTAGAAGGTGTTGCGGGTGTTGGCCGGGTCTTCGGCCAGCGCGGCCTGCAACACGGCAATGTCTTTCAGGTAGGTATCGGGATCGCGTGCGCGAGCGCCGTCGTGGTGCACGACGATGCGCGGCTGCGCCAGCGCAGCCAGTTGATGCGCGGGCTCGCTGGCCAGGTATTCGTGCAGCACGCCTTCCCAGCGCCAGGCCAGGCGCGTGGCCACCAGCGCGCAGCGGGCGTAGACGATGCCGGCGTAGTGGCAAGGCAGCTCATAAGCATCGGCATCCAGCAGCGGCCAGGCAAAGCCGGCGGGGGCGTCGAACCACTCGTCGGCATCGATGAACAGCAGGTAGTCGCAGCCTTCGGTACGTGCCAGCTCCAGCGCCTCGCTGCGGTTGTGGCCAAAGTTTTTCCAGGGGCGCTCATGCAGTGTGCCAGGGACGCCGGCCATCAGCTCGCGCACCTTGTCTTGCGTGCCGTCACTGGAGCCGGTATCGACAATGCACCAGGCGTCCACCAGGGGTCGGGCCGAGGCCAGGCAGCGTGCAATCACGTGGGCCTCGTTCTTGACGATCATGTTCAGGCAGATGCTCGGACGGTTCATGCCCCGATTCTTGCAAAATCGGAAGCATGGATACCCAACGGATCGACCGTTTGTTCGCCACCCTGTAAGCCGCCAACCCGCTGCCGGCCAGTCTGCGGCGTTGCCAATCCTCGCGATGGCCCCAGCCATCGCTGCGGTTCGTGCCTTGCATCCCATCCCCAATCAGGGCGCGCGCCAGC